>JAYUAM010000946.1:0-2940 GCA_043741295.1 Acidimicrobiia bacterium | reverse complement strand
GCGCACGTGGACCGACCACCTGCTCTGGCACCACGCCTGCCACACGGTCGATCTGTTCGGCTACCAGGCCGATTCGCCGGTGACCCACGTGCAGGCGCTGCAAGGTCCGCCACACGACAAGCTCGACATCGCCATGGACATGTCCATCGGGCTCAAGGCCGCCTCGGGCGCGCTGTGCACGCTCGCCCTGTCGTTCAACAACGAGGGTCCGCTCGGCGCGTTCTTCCGCTACATCTGCGACAACGGCACGTACATCGCCCGCTACGACGACCTGCTCGCCGGGCGCAACGACGGCACCGAGGAACCGATCGACGTCTCACACGTCGCCGTGTCGATGGACGGCATCGAACTGCAGGATCGCGAGTTCTTCGCGGCAATCGCCGAAGGCCGCGAACCGAACGCCAGCGTCGCCCAGATCCTGCCGGTCATGGCCACACTCGACGAGCTCGAGCGAGCCATGACATGACCGGCGACAGCGTGACCGGCGACAGGACCGATCGAAGGGTGACCCGCTGATGGCCCGCTATGCGATCAAGACCCCACCGCAGCACGGCACGTGGGGCGAGTTCCTCGACGTGTGGCGCGCCGCTGACGAGATCGATGTGTTCGAGTCGGCCTGGACGATGGACCACTTCTACCCGCTCACGCCGCCGGTGGACGGCACGCACCTGGAGAGCTGGACGATGCTCGCCGCGCTCGCCCAGGCCACGAAGCGTCTGCGCCTCGGGGCGATGGTGAACGGCATGCACTTCCGCCATCCAGCAGTGACAGCGAACATGGCGGTGACGCTCGACCACATCTCGGGCGGGCGATTCGAGCTCGGCCTCGGGGCCGGCTGGTTCGAGGCCGAGGCGCAGGCCTACGGCATTCCCCTCGGCACGATGAAGGAGCGCTTCGATCGCTTCGACGAGGGCGTCGAGGTGATCGTCGGCCTGCTCACGCAGGAGCACACCACCTTCTCGGGCGCGTACTACAACCTCGTCGACGCCCGCTGCGAGCCGAAGGCCGTGCAGCAGCCGCATCCGCCGATCGTGATCGGCGGCAAGGGCCCGAAGCGCACGCTGAAGACCGTGGCCCGCTGGGCCGACGCGTGGGACTACGTCATGCCCGCGTCGGTGGACCTGTGGTCGGCCGCGAACGACGTGCTGCTCGGCCACTGCGCCGCGATCGGTCGCGACGCGTCGTCCATCCGCCGCTCGGTGCACCTGCCGTGGATGCCCGGGCAGGACGATCCCTCCGCGCTGGCCGACACGGCACAGCCGTACTTCGCCGCCGGGGTCGATCTCGTGATCTTCTCGATGCGCGGCAACTACCGGGCGAGCGAGCTCGAACCCCTGGCCGCCGCACTGCGCGCCCGCTGACGGATGGGCATCGGGCCGTGAACCGCCCGCCGTTCGCGGAGCTGAGCGAGCGGGCGCAGGTCGGCCGTTTGCGACCGCTCGCCAAAGCGGTGTTGGCGCGTTATCCGATCACGGTTGAGCGACTGCGTCTCCTCAACCGCGGGTTCAACACGACCTTCCGCGTCGACGCAGTGGACGGTCGGCGCTTCGCGCTCCGGTTGAACGTGAACTCGCGTCGGACACCGGGAAACCTCGCCGCCGAGTCGGCGTGGCTGGGGGCGCTCGCCACCGACACCGACCTCGTCGTACCCGTACCCCAGGTGGCCGACGACGGCACGGTCACCGAACTGATGCCCTTCGCCGATCTCGGGCGGCCGGTGGCCGCCACACTGTTCTCGTGGCTGCCGGGGCGTGATCTCGGCGACGAACCCACGCTCGAACAGATGCGGGCCGTCGGCCGAGCGGCCGCCATCCTCCACCAGCACGCCGAGGGCTGGTCGCTGCCGCCCGGGGCCGAGCTGCCGGCCATCGATCGACCGCTGATGGACGTGGAGAACCGCCTCGCCGCAGACCACGAGCTGCTCACGGCGGAGCGCCGGGCCGTCATCGATGCGGCCTTCACCGAGATGCAGGCGCGCTACGACGAGCTCCTGGTCGGCGCCGATGCTGGCACGAGCCCGGCGCGCCGTCCTCTGCACGCCGATCTTCACAACGCCAACCTCAAGTGGCATCGCGGGCGCCTCGCCGTGTTCGACTTCGACGACAGCGGCATCGGCGTACCCATCCAGGATCTCGCCATCGCCGCCTACTACCTCCGCGACGCGCCGGAGCACGAGGCGGCGATGCACGAAGGCTACGCCGAGGTCCGCCCGCTGCCAGGCCACACGAGCGCGCAGTACGAGGCGATCGTCGCGAGCCGCAACCTCGTCCTGCTCAACGATGTGGTCGTGACGACCGTGCCCGAGTGGCGCGCCATGCTGCCCCGCTACCTGGCGAACACCGTCGTGAAGCTGCGCGCCTACCTCGACACCGGCGTCTACCGCCACGATGTCCCCGGCGTCGAACCGATCCGCTGACGGCCGTCACGCCGGGACGTCGAGCGGTGTCTCTGTTGTCGTGACCGACACCGAGCCGGCGACCGAGACGCTCGACGACGCCGCCCTGCTGCGGCTCTACCCCCGACTGCGGCGGTTCGCCGCCGTCGTCGCACCGATCGAGGTGGCGCCGGACGATCTCGTCCAGGAGGCGCTCACCCGGTTGTTCGCCCGCGGCACCGACGATGTGATGCACGTCGAGGCGTACCTGCGCCAGGTGATGGTGCGGCTGTCGTCGAACGACCGTCGGCGCTTGGGGCGCGGTCGGCGCGCCTTTCGACCGCCTCGTGCGCAGCGACGGGTTCGCTGGCGCGTCCGGCGTCGCTGACGCCTACCCGTCCGACGTCAGCTTCCTCGACGGCCTCGGCGCCGATGCGCGGGCGGTGCTGTACCTCCACGAGGTCGACGGTCTCGATTTCCGCGGCGTCGCCAGACAGCTCGATCTCACAGAAGGCGGCGCCCGCCAGCTCGCCGCCCGGGCGCGCCGCCAACTTCGACACCACCTT
>JAYUAM010000945.1:0-2940 GCA_043741295.1 Acidimicrobiia bacterium | reverse complement strand
CGCGCACGGCCCAGTACTCGGCCACGTGGTCGCCGTAGTGCCAGGGCCGCCACCACCCACCGAAGCGGTCCATCAGTGCGCCGAGCTTCACGTGCTCGTCGTGCAGCGGCGTGCGCCGGAAGGCGTCGACGTGCACGTTGACCGCCGCCTCACCGATCGTGAGCTGACGCACCGCCGGACGAGCGGTGAAGGCGAGCGGCGTCGCGCCGTCGCCACGCCGGTCGGCGACGAAGGCCCGCAGGTACGGCCCGCACACGCTGCCCTGGCACGTGCCGGTACCGCACAGGCTCGCCCGCTTCACGAGCTCGAGCTCCTGGAAGCCACGGTCCCACACGCCGTGCAGGTCCTCCACGGTCACACGGGAGCACGGGCACACCATGCCGTCGGTCGGTGCCGGTGGCAGGCCGGTGAGCCCGGCTTCGTCGGTCGGGTCGACCACGTGCAGCACCGACTCGCCGATGGTGGCGAGCGCCGACCGCACGAGCACGTCCCGCTTCAACAGGCCGAGGCCGATGACCGCGGTGTCACACGGGTGGGTGTGCACGACGCCGTCGCCATCGCGCACGACGACGGCGATGACGCGGCCGCCGCCAGCGTCGCCACTCGGCACACCGGCCGAGTCGACACCGTCGAACCGCACGAGCGTGCCGGCGGCCACGGTGCAATCGAGCCCGGTCGGTGGCGCTCCTACAGCGACGACACGACCGAGGTCGACGTCGGCCCTGTGCAGCTGCTCGGCGGCGCGCCGGGTGACGATGCCGGCGAGGCGGTTTCCGGGGCACACGGGGTGCAGCTCGGCCACTCCCGTGGCCACGACGATCTCGTGGGCATGCACGTGGAGCATCGCCCCAGACGAGCGCACGATCACCGCCGGTCCGGCGTACACGCCGACCACCTCGTTGCCGTCCTTCGCATCGAACACGAGCACCTCGCGCCCGTCCTTGCGGGCCGCTTCCGCGGCGGCCGTACCGCCCGCGCCAGCGCCGATGACGACCACATCGGCATCGACATGGCGGATCTCGGTCGCCTCGCCCCCGGTCGCGCCGTAGAGCGACGGACCACCGATCGCCGGGTGGCGCAGGACGACGGTACCGGGCCGGGCCGGGGTCTGACACGTGCGCACGTAGCCGATGCCATCGACGACGGCGACGCAGTTCGGACAGTCGCCGGCCAGGCACAGGCAGCCGCCGTGGAACGGGTGGGCACCCGTGCGGGCGATGGCGACGGCGATCGAATCGCCCGCCTGGAAGTCGACCGGCTGACCGTCGACGACGATCCGGCTCATGTCCGCATGCGTTCGCCGGCGGGATCGAACATCGGTTGCAATTGCAACTTGGCGGGGCGTCGCACACCGAGGATCTCGATCTCGAACCCGGTCGTCCCCTCGATGCTCAGCGGCGTGGGCACGTAGCCGAGGGCCAACGACGCGCCGACGTAGTGGGCGTACCCACCGGAGGTGATCCACCCGACGACCTTGCCGTCGCGCCACACCGGTTCGTCGCCGATCACGTCGGCTGCGTCGGCGCCGCTGTCCACGTCGACCTGGAACATCACGAGCTTGCGAGTCGGTCCCCCGGCCGCCTGCTCGGCCTCCACCGCGCCACGGCCGATGAACTCGTGATCGAACTTCAGGTAGCGGTCGATGCCCGCTTCGAGCGGCGTGTAGATCGGGCGGTACTCGCGGAACCACGTGCCGAAGTTCTTCTCCAGGCGCAACGAGAGCAAGGCCCGCAGGCCGAAGTCGACGAGGCCGAACGGCTCGCCCGCTTGCTTGATCGCGTCGTACAGCGCGAGCTGGTACTCGGGCGCCACCCACAGCTCGTAGCCGAGGTCGCCCGAGTACGTCATCCGCCCGCACCACAACGGCACCATGCCGACGTCGATGCGTTTGAAGTCCATGAACTTGAACGACGGCGTCGAGAGATCGGTGTCGGTGAGCGTCTGCAGCAGATCACGCGAGCGCGGGCCGGCGATCGACAGACCGACGAGCCCGAGGCCGACGACCTCGAACCGCACCGAACCGTCCGCCGGCAGGTGGGCCTCGAACCAGCGCGGGTGGTACACCTCGGCGGCGATCGACCCGAACAGGAAGAAGTGATCGTCCGCCGTGCGGGCGACCGAGAACTCGCCCTCGATCCTGCCCTGCGGGTTGAGCATCGCGGTGAGCACGATGCGCCCCACCTTCGGCATGCGATTGGTGAGCAGCGACGAGAGCCACGCCTCGGCGCCCGGGCCACTCACCGAGTACTTGGCGAAGTTCGACGTCTCGGTGATGCCCACGCTTTCGCGCACGGCGCGGCACTCATGCCCGACGCGGTCGAACGCGGAGGAGCGGTGGAACGTGATGTTCTCGATCGGCACCTTGCCCGGCTCCTGGAACCACAGCGGCTGCTCCAGGCCGAACCCCGTTCCCCAACACGCGTTGGCCTCGGTCAGCCGGCCGTAGATAGGCGTGGTTCGAAACGGACGCGCCGCCGGCAGCTCCTCGTTCGGGAAGGTGATGCGGAACCGGCGCGAGTAGTTCTCGCGCACCTTGGCGTTGGTGTAGGCGAGCGTCGCGTAGCTCCCGTAGCGGGCGACGTCCATGCCGAAGATGTCGTCACCGGGCGTGCCGTTCACCATCCAGTTGGCGAGCGAGAGGCCGACGCCGCCGCCCTGCGAAAGGCCGGCCATCACCGCGCACGCCACCCAGAAGTTCTTGAGGCCGCGCACCGGGCCGACGAGCGGGTTGCCGTCGGGCGAGAACGTGAATGGGCCGTTGACGATCTTCTTGATGCCGGCCTTGCCGATCGCCGGGAAGTGGGCGAAGCCGCGCTCCAGCTCGGGGGCGATGCGGTCGAGGTCGGGCTCCAGCAGCTGGAACACGAAGTCGTTCGGCGTAACCTTCGGCGACCACGGCACGTTGTCCTGCTCGTAGGTGCCGAGCAGCATGCTCTCGCC
>JAYUAM010000944.1:0-1063 GCA_043741295.1 Acidimicrobiia bacterium | reverse complement strand
CCGTCGTGCTCTGCATCTCGGCCGACCTGCCGTTCGCCATGGGTCGCTTCTGTGGCGCCGAGGGTCTGGAAAACGTGGTCACCGCGTCCGACTTCCGCAACAAGGACTTCGGTGCGGCGTTCGGCGTTCGGCTCACCGATTCCAAGCTCGCCGGGCTCCTCGCCCGGGCGGTGGTCGTCGTCGACAAGCACGGCAAGGTCGTCCACCGCGAGTTCGTCGCCGAGATCGCCCACGAGCCGAACTACGACGACGCGATGAAGGCCACCGGCCACTGATCATCCGCGTCGACGTGTGAACGGCGCAACGGCTGGCCGGGACGGAAGTCCCGGTCGGCTGGCCGTTCACCATTCCCGTGGCGGATCTGTTGTCGGCGCTACCGGTTGCCGGCGAACGTGCCGCCCGTGCGGAAGAACAGCAGGTAGATGCCGAGCGGCACGACCACCCACGCCAGCACGGTGAACACGATGGCGTAGAGCGCGAAATCGAACGATTGGTCGCGCGGCGGGTTGCCACAGGCGCCGATCGTCTCGTACAGCGCCTTGAGCGGTTGGTCGAGCGACATGCGGATGCGCCGGCGGGCGACGCCGGCCGAGAAGAGCACGACCCACGACATTGCGGCGAACAGCAGCCCGGCCACCGCAGCGAGCACGATGATGCCGACCTTGTTGCTGAGCAACGAGGTCACGACGCCGCCGACCGCGCTGGCGACGCCGGAGAAGAACGCGCCGCCGAGCAGGAACGTGGGCAGGCCGAGCGGCTCGGACTTGAACCCCTTCTCCACCTGGTACGCGTTGATGCGCGCCCGGCGCAGCATCACGTGGTCGGCGCTGCTCCAGACGCTGTTCGCCTCGCGCCGCTCGTAGAGCTTGCGGATGCGCTCGACCACGGTGTTCTGATGGCTCTTGACGATGAAGCGGGTCACCTGCTGCACGGCCCATTGGGCCGGCGGGGCGAGCGGGCCGATGTTCGGCATCTTGGCGTTGCGCGCACCATTGCGGTCGAGCACCTCGAGCGAGCGCATCGCCATGCGGTGCGCTTCCTCGAAGCGGTCCGGCCGCCAGAG
>JAYUAM010000943.1:0-1064 GCA_043741295.1 Acidimicrobiia bacterium | reverse complement strand
CGACACCGGCCCACGAGAGCAGCAGCACAAGCCCGAGGTTGCCTGCACCGAACGCCACCTGCACGTGGGCCACGCCGAAGAGCACGCCCTGGACGCCGATAGCCACTGGCGTCGGTACCACTGACCTCAGAGCTCGCAGGACGACGCCGCGGAAGATGAGCTCCTCGACCAGCGGCGCGACAACCACCGCGACGAGCGTCGACGCGACGAGCAGGTGGCGTGGCAGCCCGCCCGAACGGACCCGCACGTTCGACGTCAGCGGAAGGTGCGTCGCGCGGATCACGATGGCGATGGCGACGTTGCCGACCATCAGACACAGCCACGTCAGGAGGCCCCAACCGATGTCGACGCCGCGGATACGGAAGGCGAGAGCCTTGAGCGGCGACCCGGCGTCGGACGTCCACCGTCGCGCCACCCAGAACGCGGCCAGCAACGCCGGCCCATAGGCGAGGACCACCGAGAGCGTCAGCACGACGAGCAGCGGGGCACCGCGATGACGCAGAACCGTGATCGCCGTCGGCTGGGCGATGAGCGAGATGGCGAGCACGCCCAGCACGACGAGGCCGGCGGCGAGCGGTAGGGGCGCCAACGGTGGCTCGACGACGACGGTCTGTCCGACCACCGGCCAAACATGACCCGTCCAGGTGCGACCGTCCCACCAACGCGTCGCGGCGACGCGCCAGGGATCGCCGTACCAGCCCGGCAGAGGGCCGTACACCGGTGGAGCGATGGGCGGATGGGGAGGCAGGATTGCGAAGGCCGTGTGAGCGGCGGCCACGCGCGCTACCGCCGGACAGCCCGCGCGCGGCGGGCCGAGCAGCGTCCCGGGGGACGGAGGGGGAAAGGACGCCGCCATCCGGTCAGGCTATCGACGCGCCCCAGATGGCCGTCTCCGGGAGACCGGAAACGTCAGCGCGCCGCCTGTACGAGGAAGCCGGGACCGGACTGGTCGTCGACCAGGGAGCTGACCCGGAACGAGCCACGCAGCAGGAGGCGACCATCGGCCGTGGTCGGCGGTTGATCGCCCGACGGAAACTCGATCACCGCCGCCTTGCAATGGTCCT
>JAYUAM010000942.1:0-1065 GCA_043741295.1 Acidimicrobiia bacterium | reverse complement strand
CCCGGTTGACGACGTTCTCCGTGAGCGTCACGAGGTAGCTCTCGAACCAACGTTGCCGGCGCCGCGGTTCGCGCAGCACGGCTTCGGGAAACCCACCGCGGGCCAAGCGCTGCGCGTAATCCCGCCGGGTCAGCGTGCTGGCCTTCGGCATCGGCGGGTCCGCCGAGAAGGCCCAGTCGACGAAGGCATCCGGCCGGCCGTCCAACTCACCCTGGCTCAGCGGCCACAGCTCGACGACCTCGATCCGACCGACGAAGGCGTCGGCGAACCCGCTCGCTGATAGCAGGCGCGTCGACCCGGTAACGACGAATCGTCCCGCTCTGCGGTCGCGGTCGACTGCAGCCTTGAGGGCGCTGAACAGCGGCGGTGCGAGTTGCACTTCGTCGATCACCAACGGCCCATCCACCTCGCGCTCGACAAAGGCTCGGGCGTCGTAGTTGGCCGCCGTCCGCTGGCTCTCGTCATCAAGGGTGAGCAGCGTCCCGCCCACGCTCTCCGCCACCTGGGCGGCAAGCGTGCTCTTGCCCACCTGTCGAGGACCGTTGATCGCGACGATCGGCGTGTCGCTCATCGCCTCCGCGATCAGTGCGGCGGCTCGCCGCGGAATTGCGCTCGTGAGGTCCACAAGGCCACTCTAGCCGATGTTCGACGATTTTACATGCAGTTTCGTCGACACTGTTGCTGCAGTTTCGTCGACTCCCTGGCTGCAGATTCGTCGACGCTCCGACTGCAGATTCGTCAGGGTTGCAACGTGGCGGTGGCCGATACGATGCGCGGGCCGGTGGCGTCGAACAGGTGCACCCGACCGTCGATCTGGAGGCCGATGTCGTCGCCGGGGTGACCGGCGAACGGGGCCGGCATCTTCGACACGAGCGGCAGGTTGGCGCCGCGATGGTCCAGGGCGAGGTGCACGAACACCTCGGACCCCAGATCTTCCACGGTGCGGATGCGGGCCCGCAGCGGGCCGTCCCCCACGCGCAGCGCCTCGGGCCGGAAGCCGACGACGATCTCTTCGGCCGCGGTCGCCGCCAGCGCCACCTCGCCCACGCCGTCCATCGCCACCGT
>JAYUAM010000941.1:0-1066 GCA_043741295.1 Acidimicrobiia bacterium | reverse complement strand
CCGTGTGTGCGGGTAGGTGAACCGAGCCGGTGGACACGACGATGTCGGTGCAACCGACGAGCAGCGTGCTCGGTCTCGGCACTACTGGTTGGTCGACGAGCTCCTCGAAACTGCGGTCATAACCGGCGGCGAGGACGGCCCCGAGGACCGTCGGGTCGAAGCCGCCGCCGGTCAGCCGCCACGCCTCGATGGCGCGGGTCACGAGGAGCACGGTGTCCGCACTGACAGCGACGGTCTCGCCGGCCCGCCGGTTCAGCTCGCTGATCTCGCTGTCCGGCAGGAACCGGCTCCAGCGAGCCTCCAGCTCGGCGATGCGGGCGACCGCCCGGTCGGCCAACGGCTCGGCGGGCACGGCGTGGTCGTCGTCGTGGTCGACGTCGTGGTCGTGGTCGTCGGGATGGCCGACGACGATGACGTGGGCGTCCGAGCCCATCGCCCGGAACCGGCGCTCGTCGACGGTGTGGTTCATGTCATGGTCCCTAACGGCCGGGGCAGAGGAGCGAACGGCCGATGGATCCCACGATCCGCGGCAACCCTCAGAGGACCCTGAGGACGCACTGGGTCATCCCGCAGACTCGCCGTCCGCGCTCGTCATGCCGGGCGGCAGCCGCAGGCTGTAGCCAACCCGCGGACCGTGTGCAGTAGCGGCGGTTCGACATCGTCGATCTTGTGGCGCAGGTAGCTCACGTAGGTCTCGAGCACGCTCGCGCTCCCGGCGAACGTGTAGTCCCACACCGCTTCGAGGATCTGCTCGCGGGTGAGGACGCGGCTGGCGTTGGAGAGCAGGTAGTGCAGCAGCTTGTACTCGGTGGGGGTCAGTTCGATCAGCCGACCAGCGCGCCACACCTCGCGGGTGTCCTCGTCGAGCACGAGGTCGTGGTAGGTGAGCTTGTGCTCGCCGGGACCCGCACCGCCGGCACGCCGTAGGACGGCCTTCACCCGTTCGATCAGCTCCTCGATCGAGAACGGCTTGGTGACGTAGTCGTCGACACCGAGGCGCAGACCCTCGACCTTGTCCGCCGTGGAATCCCGCGCCGTGAGGAAGATGACGGGGATGCGGGTGCCG
>JAYUAM010000940.1:0-6946 GCA_043741295.1 Acidimicrobiia bacterium | reverse complement strand
GCCGTCGACGCGGCGCATGTTCGTGAGCACCCCGTCGATCGTCGGGTAGCGGCGGGTGTCGATGCGCCGGTGCAGTTCGCCGTCCTCGAACTTCTTGCCCGACGACAATTTGGCGGCCGGCAGGGAGAGCTTGCCGGCGACCGTCTCGCCGGCGTCGACGTTGCCGTCGGCGTCGGTGCTGAGGTCGACGTAGCCGTCGAGGCCGTCGGTCGTGGAGTGGATCGGGTGCACGTTCGAGCGCGCCTCGATCCAGACCCGCGAGCGTTCCGGAACGATCCGGTAGCGCGTCACCGAACCCCTACATTTCGCGGATCTTCAGGTACCGGGCGATGTCCGGGATGGACTTCGCCACCAGCCCGGCGAGGGCGGCGAACAGCAGCGACATGACGAAGCGACGGATCATCGTGTGGTCTCCTTTGCGACAGGTGCGGTGATCTCGGTGATCAACTGGCAGCAGAACGCGACCCCGACATCGACGGCTGCGGCGGCCGTCGGCGACAGCCCGATGCCCTCGTCGAGGTTGGCCGGCTCGCAGCCGACGACGAGGACGCGATCGACGCGTGCCTCGAGATGGTCGAGCAGGCCGAGCACGATGCCCGGGTTCATGCTGTGGGCGTCCATCATGGGCTCCGACAGTTCCCCGAGCGTCGAGGGGTCCGGGCGGTCCGGCTCGACGAGCGCCACGGTCCCCGGGGGCTCGCCCATCGCCATGGCGTCCACGAGCACGAGCGTGTCGTACCCGTCGAGCAGCTCGTAGGCGAGGTGCATGCCGCGGATGCCGAAGTCGGCGACGCGCACGCCGTCGGGCATCGGCTGCTGCATCAGCCGGTTGGCCACCGCCACGCCCCACCCGTCGTCGCCGAGGAAGATGTTGCCGATGCCGGCCACCAGCACGCGCCTCATGCCCGCACCTCGATCTCGTCGGGGTGGAAGAAGAGGTGGCGTCCCTGCCAGGCGAGCGCCTCGGTCGCCGGATCCTCGTCGACGGTGACCGCCACGTGGACGTCGCCGTCGACATCGGTGAAGACGCCGCCGACAGTGGCGTCCATGCCAGCGAGGAACATGTCGTGGGCGTCGGAGCGTCGCGAGGGACGAAGGCGGACAGCCGTGCCGGCCCCGACCACGGCGCCGCCGATGACGGTGGTGGTCGTGAACGGGTCGAACGCGGCGTCGGCGGCCGGGTCCCACCACGGCGTCTCGTCGGCGAGCCCGTCGGCCGCGAACGGGTCCCCGGCGAACGGGTCCGCGGCGACCGGGAAGGGGCCAAAAGGATCGACGATCGGCTCGGGCTCGGCGACCGGCGTCATCGTGGCGACCGGGCGCATCGTGCCGTGCAACCGGGTCCACAGTTCGGGGGGCATGTTGTCGCAGCGGTCGATGATCGCCGCCGCCCGCGGGTCGGTGCGCCGGCCCTCGGCCTTCTCCTCGTCGGTGAGGGTGAGCACGCGTAGGGCGAGGATCTCGTCGATCTCGGTGGCGTCGAACATGTCGCCCGGGCTCTCGGGCGAGATCTCGGGGTGGTCGTAGAGGATGATCGGCGAAGCGAGCACGACGTCGCCCCCGTGGCCGTCGGCCACGAGCACCGGGTACAGGCCGTCGCCCGCGCAGGCGGCCACCGCAGCGGCACAGGCGGTCGGCGGGTCGGTCGCCGAGACGAACGTCGCGTCGTCGGCGGCGAGCAGCAGGTGGAGGCCGACGAGCGCCTGTCGCACGGCCTCGGCGCGAGCGAACGTCGCCGGGTGGGCGTCGACCTCGTTGGCGACCGTGACCGCGATCCGCAACAACCCGGTGCTGTCGTCGACCGGCGAGATGGCGATGTCCGCCCGGGCGTCGATGGGCAGTCGACGGCGGGTCGTGCGGCGGTCGCCGTCGACCTCCACGTCGTCGCCACCGTCGACGCGGAACGTGAACGACCGCGTCGTGGAACCGGTGGGCGACAGCGGCACCGGTTCGAGATCGATCTGCTGCTCGCACGCCTCGTCCCAGGAGTCGTCGGCGGCGCCGACGCCAGCGCCGGTGACGGTGACGATGCGCTGCTGCACCTGCAGGAAGCGCACCCGCACGTGGAGCACCGGTTCAGCGCCGGGAGCCACGACCACCTCGGTGCGGACGTGCGAACGCTCCGACGGGTCGAGCTCGGCGAAGCCCCCGGGGACCACGACGCCGAACTGCCAGCGCACGCGGTTCTTCGTGGCCGACGCGCGGTAGGGATACAGCAGGTAGCCCTCGTAGAGCACGGCGTCGGCGACGGACCGCGCCGCCCCGAAGCGATCGGCGGGCGTCGCCGCCTGCGCGCCGGTCGACCGACGCGTCCTCGACGTGGCGGTGGTGGTCACTGCTCCTCGCCGGCTTCCTTGAGGAGCTGCTCGATCGTGTGGTCCCACGTGGGCAGGGCGCGGCGAGCCTTGAACCGGGTGAGCGCGTCGAGCGTGCCGGTGCTCACCCGCATCCAGCCGCAGTTCGGGAAGTACAGGTCCATCGTGTCGCGCCACGCGCTCACCGGCAGGGCGAAGGTGATGTCGCTGTCCCACGAGATCGGTGTGGCGGCGAAGCCGTCCGGCCCGGCGACGAAGACGGTACCGGAGAAGCACAACGCGAGCGGGATCACGCCACCCTCGATGCTGTGCAGGTACTTGCTGGCGGCGATCTCGAAGTCGTACGTGCAGGTGACCGGCAGGTCGATCTTGGTCGAGCCGGTGAACGCCGTCACCATCGTCGAGGCGTGCGTCCACAGGAACGGCCGGAGCGAGTCGCCCCACTGGGGAGTGGGGCCGAACAGTTCGAGCAGGCGGGCCTCTTCGTCGGGCGAGTAACGCCGCCGTTGGGGTTCGATGCGGATCTGGCAGCGCACGGCGAGGGCGTGCACCGGCCGCCCGTCGCTCTCGGTGATCGCGAGGCTGAGGAGCAGCGTCGGCTCGGCGGCATGGCGCGCCGGACGGGCGTCGAGCACGGCAAACTCCAGGCTCGTCATGCCGCGCGCGCCCGGACCTTGTCGAAGAAGGCGTCGAGCGCGTCGTGCGCCTCGCGACCGCCGTCGAAGCCGCGCCACAACCGGCGCATGTGGCCGACCAGCTCGTAGCACGCGTCGATCGGCACGAGGAAGCATTCGGCACCCCCGGCGTCTCGAACGGCTCGCACGAGCAGCGCCTCGACATCCGGTTCGAGCGTGGCGAGCGTCGGGTTGGCGGCGAGGACCTCGTCCCACGTCTCCAGCGGCAGCAGCGACTCGGTGGCCCCGACCGGGCTCGGGTAGAACGCGGCGATGCGGTCGAGCTCGGAGTTCCGGAAGAAGAACGCCACGCTCACCGGGATCTGCAGCGCCTCCCACTGCGCGGGCGAGAGACGGAAGTCGTCGAACGCGGCGTAGCGCTCGGGCACCGCCCGGTAGCGGTGACCGCCGGAGCCCTCGGACGTGAACAGCAGGTAGCAACCGCGGCACGCGCACATCAGGCCGCGCACCTCGATGTCGACCAGGTGGCCGTGCTCTTCGCCGATCGGCTCGCTGCACAGCTCGCACACCGACCCGGGCGCCGGTCGCTCGCGCTGGCGCGTCGTACGGATGCGCTGCAGGACGTCGAGCGGCCCGCCGGTGCTCGTCACAACGGTCACGCCGGCACCGTGCTCATGCCGGCACCGCGCTCATAGTGGGACCGCGTTCAGGCCGGCGCCGGGGGCCGGGCACTCGTCGTAGGTTGGCTTGTGGCCGAGGGCGATGGGCACGCCGTTGTCGACCGGCGTGGGCGGTTCGACGTCGATGATCACGATCTCGGGCGCGGCGGCGACGATCGCCCGCTCGACGGCCTGCTGCAGCGTCACCGCCGACGACGGGCACCCGTCGCAGCTGCCGAGCAGCCGCAGGAGCACGGCACCGGCGTCGGCGTCGATGTCGAGCAGCTCGACGTCACCCCCGTGCTGGGCGAGGAAGGGGCGCACCTGCTCGAGCGCGCCCTCTATCCGGGCGGGCAGCCCGTCCGGATGGAGGCCGTGCACGATGAGCAGGCTCGACACGAGGTCGTCGGCCACGAGCGCGGCCATTGCCGGAGGCGATTCGGCGGCCACGACGCGCACGACGTTGGCGAGCCCGGCGGCGTACAGCTCGGTGACCTGACGGAGCAGATCCTCAACGCGCTCGATGAGCACTGGACCGGCGCTGGCGCGGACGTCGTCGAGCAGCCGCTCGATCCGGTCGCCTACCGCCCGCAGGTCGACCGCACCGCCAGCCGGCGGGATGGCGGCGGTGCGATCGACGCGGGGGTCGCCTACCGGGTCGGCCCGCGTGTCGCCTGCGGGGTCGGCCCTCGGGTCGGTAGAGATGGACATCATCGCCTCCGGGTTCCGTCGTCAGAACGCAAGCTCGGGGTGGGACACCTGCGTCGGGGAGTGGAGCTTCTTGAGCACCTTGCCCTTGCCGAGGTACATGTGGACCCCGCACGGCAGGCACGGATCGAAGCTGCGCACGGTCCGCATGATGTCGATGCCCTTGAAGTGGTCGAGGTCGTTCTCCTCGAAGATCGGCGTGTTGACCACCGCGTCTTCGTACGGACCGGGCGTCCCGTAGCCGTCGCGCGGGCTAGCGTTCCACGGGGTGGGCGGGTACGGGTGGTAGTTGGCGATCTTGCCCTTCTTGATCACGAGGTGGTGCGACAGCACGCCACGCACCGCTTCGGTGAACCCGCAGCCGATGCCCTCGTCGGGGACCTCGAACGGCTCCCACGTCTTGGTCTTGCCGGCACGGACGTCGGCGAGCGCCTTCTCGATGAAGTCGAGCGCGGCGGCGGCGGCGTAGGCCTGGAAGTACGAGCGGGCCCGGTCGCGCTCGATGGTGTTCGACCACTGCGGGATCTTCCACTCGAGGGTGACCGCGGGCTTCAGGATCGTCTTGGGGAGGTGGATCTGCACGCTCGTGCCGGTGGCCTTCAGGTGGTCGGTGTTGACGAGGCCCGACAACGCGGTCGACCACAGGCGGGCGAGGGGTCCGCCGCCCGTGTCGAGGGCGAGGTGGTCCTTGCCGTCGAACCAGCGCGGTGACATCACCCAGCTGTACTTGCCGCCGAAGTCGCGCTTCTGCGGCTGCGGGATCGTGTGCTGGTTCCACGGATGGCGGCGGTCGACGGGGTTGCCGAGAGGGTCGCGCGAGACGAACTTCTCCTCGCCCTCCCAGTCGTCGTAGAACGAGCTGCCGAGCAGGATGCGGATCCCGAGGTTGATCTCGACGAGGTCGTTGGTGACGAGCTTGCCGTCGACCACGACACCCGGCGTGACGCCCATCGCCCGACCCCACTCGGTCATGTCCTTGTAGTCGAAGTTGCACACGCTCGGGTCCTGGAAGGCGCCCCAGCAGCCGAGCAGCGTGCGCCGCAGGCCGACCTTCTCGTAGCCGGGCATCGCCTCGTAGAAGAAGTCGAAGAGGTCGTCGTGCATCGGCACGACCCGCTTCATGAACTCCACGTAGCGCATGAGCCGCACGTAGTAGTCGGTGAACAGCTGGATCGTGGCCGTCGTGCCGACGCCGCCCGGGTACAGCGTGGACGGGTGCACGTGGCGCCCCTCCATCAGGCAGAACATCTCACGCGTGTATCGGCTCACCTGCAGGGCCTCGCGGTAGAACTCACCCGAGAACGGGTTGAGCGACCGCATGATGTCGCCGATCGTCTTGTACCCGTGGTCGGCGGCGTGCGGTGCCTCGGTGACGTTGGCGCGGTCGAGGACGCCGGGGTTCGTCTCGGCGACCATCTTCTCGCAGAAGTCGACCCCGACGAGGTTCTCCTGGAAGATGTTGTGGTCGAACATGTACTCGGCGGCCTCGCCGAGGTTCACGATCTGCTCGCCGAGCGCCGGCGGGCGCACGCCGTAGGCCATGTTCTGCGCGTAGCACGAGCACGTCGCGTGGTTGTCGCCGCAGATCCCGCAGATGCGGCTCGTGATGAAGTGGGCGTCGCGCGGGTCCTTGCCCTTCATGAAGATGCTGTAGCCACGGAAGATCGACGAGGTGCTCTGGCACTCGGCCACCGTGCCCTTGCCGAAGTCGATCTTGGTGTAGATGCCGAGGCTGCCGACGATGCGCGTGATCGGGTCCCACGCCATGTCGACGAGGCCGTTCACGTCCTTGGTCTTGGTCTTGGTCGCCATGACTACCTCCACGTGCCTTTGTAACCGGTGAGGAGCTCGGAGCCGCGAGTCCTCCATTTGGGTTCGTCGTCAAGCGTCTTCGCCGTGATCTTGCGCAGGCCCCGGATCGCCGTGCCGTACAGGCCACTGGCCATCGTCGACACGCGGGCCCCAGGCGGCTCGTCCATGAACGGCATGAACTTGTCGGGGAAGCCCGGCATCGTGCAGCCGATGCAGATGCCGCCGACGTTCGGGCACCCGCCGACGCCGTTGATCCAGCCGCGCTTGGGCACGTTGCACTTGACCACAGGGCCCCAACAGCCGAGCTTGACGATGCACTTCGGTGAGCCGTACTCCGTCGCAAAGTCGCCCTGCTCGTAGTAGCCGGCGCGATCGCAGCCTTCGTGTACCGTTGCGCCGAAGAGCCATTGCGGCCGCAGCGCCTCGTCGAGCGGGATCATCGGGGCTTGACCGGTGGCCTGGTACAACAGGTACGTGATGGTCTCCGACATGTTGTCGGGGTGCGCCGGGCAGCCCGGCACGCACACGATCGGAATGCCTGCCTTGCACTTCCAGCCCCACCCGAGGTAGTCGGGCACGCCCATCGCACCTGTCGGATTGCCGGCCATTGCGTGGATCCCGCCGTAGGTGGCGCACGTACCGACGGCCAAGATGGCGAGGGCCTTCGGTGCGAGACGGTCGATCCAGTCGTTGACCGTCATCGGCTGACCAGTGTCGGGGTTGTTGCCGAATCCCGTCCAGTAGCCGTCGCCGTTAATCTGCTCGTTGGGAATCGAACCCTCGACCACCAGCACGAACGGGTCGATCTCGCCTCGAG
>JAYUAM010000939.1:0-2951 GCA_043741295.1 Acidimicrobiia bacterium | reverse complement strand
AACCACTCTGCAGGATCGGCAAGTGTGCGATGGTCATCTCCCGGTTCTAGGCGGCCACTGTATCCACGACGTCTCGGGGACATTTCCGCAACATGAAGGGGCTGGCCCCGGCGCTACCATCTGTCGGCTGATCGACGAGAGGGGCCACCATGAGCCAGGCCACGAGTGGCGCCGCAGCCGGCGATGGCGCAACTGGCGGACACAGAGTCGCTGGACCGGTGGTCGCCGGCATCGTGGTCGGCATCGACAACGGCGGCCACGCCAACAACGTCACCGTGCTGCACCCCGAGCGCGGATTTCTCATCGACCGGATGCTCGAGGTGCCGAGCCGCGTGCTCGATGGCCCGGCGGCGGCGATCGAGGCGATGGCCGATGCGTTGGCCATCGGTCTCGAAACTGCCGGTGTCGATCGTGACGCCGTGGCCGCGGTAGGGCTCGACACGCCGGGTCCGGCGAGCGCGCACGGCGTGCTGTCGTCGAAGGGCGCGACGAACTTCTCGGACCGCAGCTGGTGGGGGTTCGACATCCGTGCTGCGCTCGAAGCCCGCCTCGGTCTCCCGGTCGTCTACAGCAACGACGGCAACGCCGCCGCGCTCTACGCCCACCACGTGCACTTCGGTGCCGACGCGTTCGCCCGCTCGTCGATCTCGGCGATCGTCGGAACCGGCCTTGGCGGTGGGGTGATCGAAGGTGGGCGCATCGTGCGCGGCGCCTCGGGCATGGCTGGCGAGCTCGGGCACGTGCACATTCCGATGGCCGGCCTGCTCGGCGACGGCCAACCGGTGCCGACCTGCAACTGCGGGTTCTCGGGCGATGTCGAGAGCGTCGCCTCGCTCACCGGCATTCGCCAGAACCTGCTGCCCTACTGGCTCACCCGCTACCCCGACCACGAGTTGGTCGGTCACGACCCGGTCGACGCATGCAAGCGCGTGCGCGGCTTCGGCGAGCGGGAGGACCCGATGGCGCGGGCGATCTTCGAGCAGCAGGCGATGGCGCTCGGTCGCCTCTTCACGATCGCCGCAAACTTCACCGACCCAGACGCGTTCTTCGTGGGTGGCGGCGTGGTGGAGGCGGCGCCGTCGTTCCGTGACTGGTTCGTCGACCGGGTGCGGGCCAACACCACGCTGCGGGCCGAGCAGGCCGGTGCGAGCACGGTGGCCCTCGTGCCCGACCTCGACATGGCCGGCGCCCGCGGCGCGGCGCTGGCCGCCGCCGGCGGCGTCGGCTGAACCCAACCGACGGCTACACGCCTCGCACGCGGTTGAGCGGTTGTCCGGCGGATACCGTGGCGTGATGCGCCGGCCGAACGTCCTCTTCATCACGCTCGACCAGTTCCGCGGCGACGCACTCTCGTGCGCCGGCCACCCGGTGGTGCGCACGCCGAACCTGGACGCGCTTGCCGCCGCCGGCGTCCGTCTCGGCCGGCACTACTCGCAGGCGGCGCCGTGCGCGCCTGGTCGGGCGGCGCTGTACACCGGCACGTATCAGATGACGAACCGCGTCGTCGCCAACGGCACCCCGCTCGACGAGCGGTTCGACAACGTGGCCTGTGTCGCCCGACGCGCCGGCTACGAGCCGGCGCTGTTCGGGTACACCGACCAGGGTGTCGATCCGCGGCTCGTCGACGACCCGGCCGACCCCCGGCTATCGACGTACGAAGGGGTGCTCCCCGGGTTCGATGCCGTGCTCGACCTGCGCGAGGACGTGCACGAGTGGCGTCACTGGATGGCCGTCGAGCACGGCGTCGAGACGACGTCGGCCCGCCAAGCGCTGTGCACCGAGGACCGCCGGCCGGCCGACCTCTCGATCTCGACGTTCCTCACTGAGCGGCTGCTCGACTGGTTGCGCGAAGCACAGGAGACCGCAACGGCGACCGGCGAGCCGTGGTTCGCCCACGCGTCCTACCTGCGACCGCACCCGCCGTTCGTCGCCGCTGGCGACTTCGCGACCATGTACGACCCGATGCAGTGCGGCGAGCCGATCGCGCCGGGCGCCGACCGCGACCCGTTGCACGAGCTGGCGCTGCAGGTCCCGTCGCTCGCCGCGCCGAGCGACCCGGCGGCGATGGGCGCCGTCCGCGCCCAGTACTTCGGGATGATCTCCGAGGTCGATGCGCAGCTCGGTCGGCTGTGGGCGTTCCTGCGCGACAGCGGGGCCTGGGACGACACGGTCGTCGTCGTCACCTCCGACCACGGCGAGCAGCTCGGCGACCAGGGCCTGCTGCACAAGCTCGGCCACTTCGAGTCGAGCTATCACGTGCCCGGCATCGTGCGCGACCCTCGACGGCCCGGCGCCCACGGCACGGTGGTCGATCGGTTCACCGAGAACGTCGATGTCCTGCCGACGTTGTGCGAGCTGATCGGCGTGGCCGTGCCGGGGCAGTGCGACGGCTTCCCGCTGACGCCGTTCCTCACCGGCGTGGAACCGCCGGCGTGGCGCGATGCGGCGCACTACGAGTTCGACTGGCGCCACCTGATCCTCGCCGGTGTCGCCGTTGGCGACCCGTGGGACCGTCGGCCCGACGAGGCCCACCTCGCCGTGCGCCGCTCGCAGGACCGGGCGTTCGTGCACTTCGGCGACGGCTCGTGGCGTTGTTACGACCTGGCGGCCGACCCCACGTGGCGCACGCTGGTCACCGATCCCGTGATCGTCCTCGCCGAGGCCACGGCGATGCTCGACTGGCGCGCCCGCAACCTCGACCGCACGATGACCGGCTTCCTGCTGCGCGACGGTGGCGTCGGGCGCCGACCCGAGCCCGTGCGTCAGCGGTCGACGTAGCCGAGGGCGCCCGAGATGCGGTCGGCGGCGCGCTTCACCATGCGTGTGTAGCGAGGCATGGCGTCGAGCGTCAGGCGCAGCGACGGTCCGGCGACGGAGATCGCCGCCATCGCCTTGCCATCGTGTCCGAACACCGGCGCGCCGACGCTGGCCACCCCGATCTCGGACTCCTC
>JAYUAM010000938.1:0-1068 GCA_043741295.1 Acidimicrobiia bacterium | reverse complement strand
ACACCAACGGTGGCTCGTTGCCGCATGAGGTGGAGGACGCGGTAGCCCAGGTGGTCGCCCACTTCAAGGGTGACGTCATCGTCGGCATCCACTGCCACGACGACACTGGTTGCGCGGTGGCGAACTCGATCGCCGCAGTGCGCGGTGGGGCCCGGCACGTGCAGGGCACGATCAACGGGCTCGGCGAGCGCACCGGCAACTGCAACCTGTCGACGATGATCCCGAACCTGCAGCTGAAGCTCGGCTTCGAGGTGCTGCCCGAAGGCCGGCTCGACCGGCTCACCGCGGTGAGCCACCACATCGCCGAGCTCGTCAACCGGCCGCTGAACATCCAGGCGCCCTACGTAGGTTCGTCGGCGTTCGCCCACAAGGCTGGCCTGCACGTGTCGGCGATCGCCAAGGCGCCCGACGCCTACGAGCACGTCTCGCCCGCCACCGTCGGCAACGGCACGCGCTTCGTCGTCTCGGAGATGGCGGGCAGGGCGACGATCAAGATCAAGGCCGAGCAGCTCGGCATCGAGCTCGACGGTGCGCAGATCAACGGGGTGATCGACGAGCTGAAGCGGCTGGAGCACGAGGGGTACCACTTCGAGGCGGCCGACGCCTCGCTCGAACTGCTCATGCGTCGCGTCGGCGGGTGGACGCAGCCGTTCTTCGAGGTCGAGTCGATGCGCGTGATCACCGACGAACTGCGGAACAAGTCGTTCACGACCGAGGCGACGGTGAAGGTCCACGTCGACGGCGTGCGGTACGTGGAGGTCGCCGAGGGCAACGGCCCGGTGAACGCCATCGACCAGGCGCTGCGCCACGCGCTCGCGCCTGCCTATCCGCAGCTCGGGCGCATCCACCTCGTCGACTACAAGGTGCGCATCCTCGACAGCCAGGCCGCCACCGGGGCGACGACACGCGTCCTGCTCGACGCCACCGACGGCGACCGCACGTGGACCACCATCGGCGTCTCGGCGAACATCATCGAAGCAAGCTGGCAGGCCCTCGCCGACTCCCTCGTCTACGGCCTGCTGCACACCGCCTGAGTCTCGTGTCGGGGCTACGGCACACGTCCCGTCC
>JAYUAM010000937.1:0-1069 GCA_043741295.1 Acidimicrobiia bacterium | reverse complement strand
CGTCGTCCACGGCCCGTACCGACACGTCGTTGCGTCCGTAGCGGGAGCCGTACGCGCTGACCATCTGCTGGTTGGCCTCGCGGAACTCGGCGTAGCGCCCCTTGACGCTGTCTACCTCGGCCGGGTCGAGAGGACGGTTGTGGGCCGGCACGGCGTAGTTGGCCGTGCGCTGGAACACCGTAAGGTGCGCAGCCTGTTCGGCGATCACCGGGATCGACTGGATCGCCGACGAACCGGTGCCGATCACGCCGACGCGCTGGCCGCGCAGATCGACGTCCTCGTGGGGCCAGCGGCCCGTGTGCAGAACCGGTCCGGCGAAGTCGGCGAGCCCAGCGAAGTTCGGTGTGTTCGTCGACGACAGGCAGCCGGTGGCCATGACGAGGAACGACGCCGTGTCCTCTCCTGAGGTCGATGCACCCGCGGTCGCCCCCTCGGTGCGCACCGTCCAGGCGTCCTGCGCGTCATCGAAGTGCGCGGCGAGGACCCGGGTGTCGAACCGGATCGAGCGACGCAGGTCGTACCGCTCGGCCACGTGGTTGGCGTAGCGCAGGATCTCCGGCTGCGTGGCGTAGCGCTCGTTCCACCCCCACTCCTGCTGGAGCTCGTCGTCGAAGCCGTACGAGTACTCCATGCTCTCGACGTCGCACCGGGCGCCCGGGTAGCGGTTCCAGTACCACGTGCCACCGACGTCGCCCCCGGCCTCGACCGCGATGACGCTCAGCCCGAGCTGGCGGGCGCGGTGGAGCAGGTACATCCCGGCGAATCCGGCGCCGACGACGATCAGGTCGAGCGCCCCGTCCTCGCTGTTCTCCGACTCGTCCGCCATCTGCACACCCCCTCGACCTCGACACCCGCGGAGGTCGATCAGTTCGACCGGTTCGACCCGCTCGCCACGGTACTGTGCGCGGCCATGGCCAGCCTCTCCTCGCTCCCGATCGTCGACGGCGCCGCCGTCGCCCGTCTGCTGCCCTACGCCGCCCTCGTCGATGCCCTCGACGCTGCCCATCGGGCGCCCGAAGCGCTGGTGCGCCGGGTGATCTACGGGCCCGACGGTTCGGACCAGGGGTTC
>JAYUAM010000936.1:0-2954 GCA_043741295.1 Acidimicrobiia bacterium | reverse complement strand
AGGGTGGTGCGTCGGTCGGCTTCCTGACACCGTTCAGCCGGGAGCGGGCCGAGGCGTTCTGGGTGGCCGTGCTGGCGGATGCAGACCGCGGCGCACGGATCGTGCTCGTCGCCGAGGACGCGTCGACCGCCGAGATCGTCGGCACGGTGCAACTCGTGGTCGCGGGCCCGGAGAACCAGCCGCATCGCGCCGACATCAGCAAGATGCTCGTGCACCGCCGGGCCCGGCGGCGAGGTCTCGGCGAGCAGCTGATGCGGGCGGCCGAAGCTGCCGCGATCGACGCCGGCCGGACGGTCCTCGTGCTTGATACCGCGAGCCCGGAGGCCGAGCGGTTGTACGCCCGGCGCGGCTGGACGCGCGTCGGCGAGATCCCGGAATACGCCCTGTGACCCGACGGTCGGCCGGTCGCCACGACCATCTTCTACAAGCAGCTCGGTAGCTGACGGGCGTTGCGCACCGTCCGCGCATCGGACCCGAGCTCGCCGCCGGCCGGCGACCGGAAGGTCAGTTGTAGCGGTCGAGGATCGACGACTCGGCCAGGCGAGCGAGGCCGTCCTTGATGCTGCGGGCGCCGTCCGCCCCGACGCCGGCCACCTGGTCGAGGTCGCCGACGGTGGCCCGCATGATCCGCGGCAGGCTCCCGAACCGACCGACGACCGACTCGATCACGTTGTCCGGAAGACGGTGCAGCTTGGCCAGCAGGCGGTAGCCCCGTGGCGTGATCGACGAGTCGATCTCGACCCCGGGACCGGTGAGGTGCAGCACGAGCGCCACCGCGTGCACGTCGAGCAGATCGTCGTCGCCGACCGCGGACAACTGGTCGAGCGCCCGGTCGACGTCGTCATCGTCGGGGCACGCGCAGTAGTCCTGCAGCACGCTCCACCGCTCGTCCTCGGTGTCCCCCATCAGCTCGTCGAGCTGGAGCTGGATGAGCCGCGCGTCGACACCGAGCTCCACCGCGTAGGTGTCGATCTCGGCAGCGATGCGCCGCACCATCTCGCTGCGTTGCAATACGCTCGCGACGTCGCGCACGGTGACGAGGTCTTCGACCTCCAGGGCCGAGAGCGCGTTCGACACGTCGTCGAGCCGCGTCTTGTAGCGCTCGAGCGTCTGCAGCGCCTGGTTCGCCCGGTTCAGCAGACGTGGGATCTCTTCGAGCACGTGCTTGGTGTCACCCACGTAGATGGCGATGACGCCCATCTCCTCGCTCACGCTGATGACCGGCACGTCGATCGACCGCGCGACGCGCTCGGCCGTGCGGTGCCGAGTGCCCGTTTCGCTCGTAGTCACGTTCGGGTTCGGCAGCAGGTGGACGTTGGCCCGAGCGATGCGGGTGCCATCGGCGGTGATGATGATCGCGCCGTCCATCTTCGCCAGCTCCGACAGGCGCTGCGGGCTGTAGGCGGCGTCGAGCAGGAACCCACCCGAACAGATGGAAAGCACCTCCGGCCCGTCGCCCACGACCACGAGGCCGCCCATCTTCGCTTTCACGATGCGGTGCAGACCGTCCCGCAACGGGGTGCCGGGAGCGATCCTGGCCAGCGCGGTGTGCAGGGCGGGCGTCCGGCTGGCTGGCATTGATCAAGTGTACGGGCGCGACGCCTTCCGCCGCCGCCAATTCGCCGGCTTCATTCGGCCCTGAGCCGTGCGACGAGGCGGCGGGTCGATCGGTTCGGGCGTCGGTCCGGAACCAGGTCGGGTCGAGCGGTGTAGAACCCGACAGCAGAGAGCGACCGAGGCGAACGACGAGGTCGAGCGAGCCGGACGAGGGAGCGGCGCAGCGCGTGGACAACTGGCCCGAGGAGGAACGGGCCCTCGTGGCCCGGGCCCGGCACGGCGATACCGCCGCGTTCGCTGTCCTCGCGCGCCACCACGCACCCGTCGCCCTACGCGTCGCCACCGGCATATGTGGGTCGGTGCCCGATGCGGAGGACGCGCTGCAGGAGGGCCTGCTCAAGGCCTACCGCGCCCTCGACGGCTTCCGGGCCGAATCGCCGCTTCGCCCGTGGCTCGTGCGAATCGTCGCCAACGAGGCCCGCAACCGCCGGCGCGCCGCCGGCCGCCGCCTGCGCCTTGTCGAGCGCGTGGGCGCGCAGCGGTCGGTAGCGGTGACGGCCGCACCGCCCGAGCTTGAAGTGCTCGCCGACCTCGAATCGCGCGAGCTATGGAACGCCCTCGGACGGCTCGACGAGCGCGACCGCACGATCGTGTGCCTGCGGTACTTCGCCGGGTTCAACGAAGGCGAGATGGCCGACGCACTCGCGTGCCCGGCGGGCACCGTGAAGTCGCGGCTGTCACGGGCGCTCGGACGGCTACGACCACTGCTCGACGCGGAGGTGGACCGTGACTGACGACGTCGCGCGTCCGACGCCGCCACCGGTCGAGGTCCGACTCCTCGCCCTCGCCGACGCGCTGGCGGTTGACCTCGACGGTCGCGCCGTGGCCGTCGCCGACCGCGTCATGCTGGAGCTCGATCAGGGCGAGGCGGGTGAGCGCAGGGCGCCGGGGCGTCGCGCTCGGCGCGGTCACCGGCCCGCCGGACCGGCGGGGCCGTGGTCGCGTCGGCGTCAGCTCGCCATCGCCGCGGCCGTGGTGATTGCCATCGTCGCTGGCACCCTCGTCGCGTCACCGCGGGCGCGTCGTGCCGTCGGCGATCTGCTCGGCGTGCGCGGCGTCGTCATCCGTCAGGGTCCCCCCACGCCGACGACGACCGCGACCGCCACGTCAACCGCGACCGCCACGTCGGCTGTCACGGGACGCACGACCGTCGATCGGCCGCCGGACGCGACGTCGACATCGACCGGCTTCCCTCCGACGACCACGACCTCGTCAGCCTCGCTCTCCCCGTTGCAAGACCTGTTCCTCGGTACGCCGGTGGCCGATCAGCGGGAGGCCGCGTCTCGCGTGCGGTTCGCTCTCCGAACCCTCGATCCGGCGGTCGCCGGCGCGCCGAC
>JAYUAM010000935.1:0-1070 GCA_043741295.1 Acidimicrobiia bacterium | reverse complement strand
CCGATCAGGGCCATGAAGCCCCAGTATCGCCGTTACGCCCGTTCGGCGGCTCGGGTGATCTCGGCCGCGGCATCGGCCACGGCCCGACCGTGCCGACGTCCAGGCGTGCGCCCCAACCGCTCGACCGGACCGCTCACGCTCACGGCGGCGAGCACCCGGCCACCGGGGCCGGTGACGGGCGCCGACACGGAACACACGCCGCGCTCGCGCGCCTCGATGCTCTCGACCCACGCCGCCTTCGCCGTGGCCGCCTTGGTCATGGTCGCCTTCGCCACGGTCGCCTTCGCCACGGTCGCCGGCGCGCGGGTCCCCGACAGCACGGTGCCGGCCGACCCACGGTCGAGCGGGAACAGCGCTCCTTCTGGGACGATCCATCGCAGCCCGTGGGGGCTCTCCAACGACACGAGGCAACGCCGCGCCTCGCCCTCGCGGACGTAGAGCTGCACGCTCTCGCCGACCTCGTCGCGCAACCGTTCGAGCGTGGGCCGGGAGATCTCGGCGAGGGGAAACTGCGCACCGGCGGCGCGCGAGAACGCGACGAAGCGCAGACCGAGTGCGAAGCGACCACCGTCGTCGCGCCGCACCAGCCCGTGCATCTCGAGGGCGACGGCCAGCCGGTGCGCCGTCGCTCGCGGCAGGCCGGTGGACGCGGCGAGGTCGGCGAGCGAGAGCGGGCCATCGGCTTCGAGGGCAGCGAGCACCGAAACGCTCTTGTCGAGGACGCCGACACCGCTTAGGGTTGATTCCACAGGGCGAGCATATCGTCCCAGAATGTGAGACGACGAATGAAACAGACGAGCCTGACATCGGCCGGCCGGAGCTTGCCCGAGAAGGTGTGGGACCGCCACGTCGTGCACCAGGCAGCCGGCGAAGCCGACCTCCTGTACATCGACCTCCACCTCGTGCACGAGGTCACGAGTCCGCAGGCGTTCGACGGGCTGCGCCTGTCGGGCCGCCGCGTGCGCCGTCCGGAGCTCACGGTGGCGACCGAGGACCACAACGTGCCCACCATCGACATCGACCAGCCGATCGCCGACCCGGTCAGCGCCCGCCAGGTCGAGGTGCTGCGC
>JAYUAM010000934.1:0-2956 GCA_043741295.1 Acidimicrobiia bacterium | reverse complement strand
AGCAGGCGTCGCCCCTCCTCGCTTGTCGTCTTTCTCTGAGCGTGATTGCGGCAATGATCAGACCGGCGAGCGGGTCGGCCCATGACCATCCGACAGTGAGTTGATGAGAACGCATGGCAGGACTGAACAGCCACGGCTGAACTATGACCCCTCGATCGCTGTATTTGCGCAGTACGGTCCGGAGATGATCCTCGAACGGCTCGATGTCGATGTGTCCGCCTTCGAGACAGCCACGGGTTGGGCGATCAAACCGGAGGGCGCATGCAAGGGCGACGTGTGCGTGCCGTTGCAGGATGAGTTCGATCTCGCGTCCGTCGCCGACCGGCTGGGAATGGCGGTCGTCCACGACGAATCGGTCGGTCTGTGGGCTGTCGGTCCCGAGTCGTTCAATGGTCGAGCACTGGTCACGGCCGTGGCCCCGGAGTTGGTGCTCGACGATCTCGACGGGAACGAGTTCCGGCTGTCGTCGCTGCGCGGCAAAAAGGTTGTACTCGTTGCTTGGGCACCGTATTGAGGCTGCCGCTTCGACCTGCCCGTGTGGCAGGCACTGCGCAACGAGCTCGTCGGTGCCGGAGTCGAGATCGTCACCGTGTCGCTCGAACTGGACGGACCTGAAGCCTCCCGACCATTCATCGAGGCGGCCCACCCAGAACACCCGTCACTCCTCGATCCCACGCACCAGCTCGACGCCCTGTTCGGGGTCGTCAACATCCCGAACGTGATCTGGATCGACGAGCGGGGCAACATCGTCCGGCCCGCCGAGCCCGGCTGGCCGGGCAAGACCGTCTACCCCGAGTCGATGATGACGCTCATGCGCGAGCGCGCCAAGCGTGACGCCGAGGCGGCCGAACGCGGGGAGCGCACGCCGAGGCCGAACATCGCCACGGCGATCCAGAGCGGTCAGGATCGTGCCGCCTACCCCGACGCGATCCGGGACTGGGCGCAACATGGTGCCACGAGCCGTTTCGCACTGGCGCCCGAGCAGGTGGTGGCGGCGTCGCAGCCGCGCCCGCCGGACGTGTCGCGCGGCGCCGCCCACTTCGAGCTCGCCAACCACCTTTGGCGGGCCGGCGAGCGGGCTGCTGCGATCGCGCACTTCAACGACTGCCACCGGCTCCAACCCGGCAACTGGACGTACAAGCGGCAGGCCTGGTCGCTCGTCGGCAACGAGCGCGTCGGCGGCGAGATGGGCCGCTTCACCCAGGTGCCGCTCCCAGGCGAGGAGGCCGACTGGCCCTTTGCGTCGAACTTCGACGCCGATGTCGCCCAGCTCGAACCGGGCGAGTACTACCCCAACACGATGTAGCCGGCCCCGCAGCGCGGTCCTGGTGACGACCCGAGGTCCTCGACGCCGCTGCTCTTCCCGTAGCTGCTGCGCGCCGCCCGCGTGCTCGTCGACGACGTTCAGCCCGCAGACGCATCGAGCAGCTCGCGCACGCGCGCCCGGTGCGGTTTGAACGTAGGCGTCTGCGGGATGACATCGACGACCCGGATCACGGTCGGCACGGCGTAGACGGGTAGCCGGGCGCGCAGCCACTCGAACAGCTCTGAGTCCGTCGGACCTTCCGGACCGGCAGCGAGCGCGACGACGGCGCCCGGCACCTCGCCGAGGCGCGCGTCGGGCAGTCCGACCGCGCACGCGGCAGTCACGGCCGGGTGCTCGACGAGAGCGGCTTCGACCGTCGCCAGGTTCACCTTGAACCCGCCGCGGATGATCACGTCGTCGGCCCGGCCGGCGATCCACAGGAACCCGTCGGCGTCGATGTGGGCCCGGTCCGCCGTGCGCATCCACCCCTCGGGCAGACCGCCGGCGCGCTGCGGCGGATCGACCTCGAGCAGGCCCTCGTTCCCCGCCGCCAGCTCGGCACCGGTCGCTGCGTCGACGACGCGCAACTTCACGCCAGGATGTGCGCGCCCGACGCTACCGAGCTTGGCGGCGCCGAACGTCGACCACAGGCTGCTCGTCCAGCCGGTGACGCTGTTGAGGAACTCGGTCGCGCCGTAGCCGAGCAGCACCGGGATGCCGTAGCGCGATTCGAACCGGCGGGCTACGTCGGGCGCGATCGGCGCCGACGACGTCATGAACGCATTGACGCCGTCGAAGTGGTCCGGGCTGATGTCGGCGTCGAGGATCATCTGCACGACCGGTGGCGGCGCGCCCATCACCGCCGGTCGGTGCTCCTTCACGAGCGACGCCCACGTGCGCACGTCGAACCGCTCGAGCATCGCCATCGGTCGGCCACCGAACACGAGACGCGCCATCGACAACAGGCCGCCGAGCGTGACGAGCGGGAGCGACAGGATCAGCGCGCCGCGGCCCGACGCCGGCGGGCGGCCCGAAGGCCCACCGCCCAGGCCCACGAACGTCTCCCACGTCACCGGCAGGCGCTTGGCCGGCCCGGTCGTGCCGCTGGTGAGCACGGTGACGGCGGCGGCGAGCGCGGGGCCGGCCGGCACGGCGCTCGTCGCCACGCGCACCGTCACCCGGCCGTCGTCGGCGACCTCGAGGCCGAACGAGCCTGCGGCGCGCACCGCGGCTTCCATCCCCTCGCGCGACCAGTCGATGGCATGGGCGACGAGGACGGCAGGAGCAAGATGCTCGATGTCCGCCGCCAGCTCGCGGTCCGCTGCGAGCGGTGACACGAGCAGCGCGGGGCGGCCGCTCGCCAGCACGGCCAACTCGGCGGCGACGAGCGCCGGTCGCTGGCGCATGACGACCGCGGTCGCCGCCCCGTCGGGCACCGCCTGCTCGGCGACCACGCGGGCGAGAGCGGCGTGCACCGCGGCGACGTCGCCCCACGTCCACCACGAGCGGGCGTCGGCGGTGGCGAGCTCGACCGCCGGCTCGGCCGACCACCCGTGGAAGAGGTCGAGGAGCCGGCCGACCACCGCGGCGCGCCCCGGGTCGGCGTCCAGCGCGTGCTCGTCGAGCTTGGCCCGCAGATCGGCCAGCGCA
>JAYUAM010000933.1:0-6974 GCA_043741295.1 Acidimicrobiia bacterium | reverse complement strand
ACGAGCTCGCGCTCGGCCTACGGATGCCCGTGCAGATCTACCCGATGTTCGAGACGGCGATCCGGGCCGCCGCCGGCGAGACCGTGGACGACCATCAGGCGCGCATGAGCGAGCTGTGGGCGCGTTTCGCCGCGGTGGCCGCCGCCAACCCGTACGCGTGGGTGCGGTCCGCCCCGTCGGCCGAGGAGATCCGCACGCCGTCGGCGACGAACCGCATGATCGGCTTCCCGTACCCGAAGCTGATGAACTCGAACAACGACGTCGACCAGGCAGCCGCGCTGCTGATGTGCTCGGTCGAGCGGGCCCGCGCCCTCGGCATCGACGAGGATCGATGGGTGTTCCCGCACAGCGGCACCGACTGCCACGAGCACTACTTCGTGTCGAACCGGTGGAGCTTCGCCGAGACCCCGGCCGTCGCCCGCGGCGCCGCCCGGGCGATGGAGCTCGCCGGTGTGGGCGTCGACGACCTCTCGATCGTCGACCTCTACTCGTGCTTCCCGTCGGCCGTGCAGCTCGGGGCGGCGTCGATCGGGCTGGGACTCGACCGCCAACTCACGCGCACCGGTGGGCTGTCGTTCGCCGGCGGGCCGTGGAACAACTATCCGATGCACGCCATCGCCACCGTCGTCGCCGACCTCCGGGCGGCCGCCGATCCGGCGGCGCGGGCACTGGTGTGGGCGAACGGTGGGTACGCCACGAAGCACTCGTTCGGCGTGTACGCCACGGCGCCACCGGCGGCAGGCTTCCGGCACGATGACACGTTCCAGGTCGAGCTCGACGCCGGCCCGACCCGGACCGTCGCGCCGGCGGGCGAGGCGGCCGGGCCCGCCACGATCGAGGCCTACAGCGTGATGCACGACCGAGACGGCCGCCCCGAGCAGGTCGCCGCAGCGTGCCTGCTCGCCGACGGTCGCCGAGCATGGGGCGTGTCGGCGGACGCCGCGCTCGGTGCGGCGATGTGCAACGGCGAGTGGGTCGGCCACCGCGTGACGCTCGGCCCCGACGCCGCGATCATCCCCCGCTGACGAAGGCCCGGGACGCGCGGGGCGCTCGGCCCGGTCTTCGCCGCTTCTGGTTTCCTGCTTGCACCCTGGCTCTGCATATCCTAAAGTATTGGTTAAATGTAGTCGGCGGGTCGGGCGGCCTGTCGGCGCCCGTGTGTGCGTTCGGCGGTGATGATCGCGCTGTCGCGCGAAGGAGACGCAAATCGTGACTTACGGCCGCCACCGGTCAATGCTCCGTGCCCGGCCAGCCGTGCTGGCGGCCACCCTCGTCGTGCTCGTCGGGGGACTCACGGTCGCCAGCGGTACCGCCACCTCGACGGCGGCCGGCGCCCCGTACTCGACCACGGCGGCGAACGGCAACGACGACCGGAAGTCGTCGTGGTACCCCGACCAGTCGGGGCTCACGCCGGCGCTCGTGACCGGCGGAACCTTCGGACCGTTGTGGGACGCCCAGCTCGACCAGCCGAACGACGGCTTCTCTGGTCCCGACCAGGTCTACGGGCAACCACTCGTGTACGCCGACCCGGCGACGGGCGCGGCGACCGTGGTCATCGCCACCGAGGCGAACATGCTCTACGGCTTCGACCCGGTGTCGGGTGCCCGCCGGTACAAGGTGGCCCTCGGCCAGCCTTTCGACCCGGCGGTCGTGACCTGCGGTGATCTCGTCCCGCGGGTCGGCATCACCGGCACACCGGCGATCGATCCGTCGACCGGCACGGCCTATGTGTTCTCGAAGCAGGTCGTGGGCGGCGCGACCCAGTACGTTGTCTACGGCTACGACGCCCAGACGGGGGCGATCGCCTGGTCGACCGTGATCGCCGGCAATGCCCAGAACCTCCCCGACACCGCGTTCGACGCCGCCGTGGAGCTCCAACGCCCGGGCCTGATCCTCAACCAGGGCGTGCTGTACGCCGCCTTCGCCGGTCACTGCGACCACGGGTTGTACCGCGGTTGGGTCATCGGCGTCGACGTGGCGTCGCACCAGATCGTGAGCATGTGGGCGGCGCAGCCGAACGGCACGCAGGGTTCCGGCATCTGGCAATCGGGCGCCGGCATCATGAGCGACGGCCCGGGCCGGCTGTTCGTCGCCACCGGCAACGCGTCCTACGGCGGGATCGCCGCCGGCGCGCCCCCGATCGGTTCGTCGCAGCCGCCCGCCGTGCTCGCGCAGTCCGTCGTCCGCCTCGACGTGCAGGCCGACCGCACCCTGCGTCCGACCTCGTTCTTCATGCCGTATGACGCCGACCAGCTCGACATCGCCGATCTCGACTTCGCATCCGGCGGTCCAGTGGCGATCGCGCCGGAGTCGTTGCCGCCCGGGCTGCGGGGCAACAACCTGCTCGTCGCCGTGGGCAAGCAGGGTTACGTCTACCTGCTCGACCGCAACGACCTCGGTGGGTTCAAGCAGGGCGCCGGCGGTGGCGACAACGTCGTGAGCCGCGTCGGTCCCGACGGCGGCGTGTGGTCGAAACCGGCGGTGTGGCCGGGCGAAGCCGACGACGGTGGGTACGTCTACATCGTCACGGCGACGGCCGGAACCGCCGGCGGCCCCGGTGGGCTGAACACCTACAAGGTGGTCACCGGACCCTCGGGGCGCCCGTCGCTCCAGAAGGTGGCGACCAGTCCGGATGCGTTCGCGTTCTCGTCCGGCGCGCCGATCGTGACGTCGGCGGGCACGACGCCCGGCACCGGCATCGTGTGGACCATCTGGTCGCCCGACCCGTCCTCCCCGAACGCCGAGCTGCGCGCCTACCGCGCCGTCCCGGACGGCGGTCAGCTTGCGCTCCTCGGCCGCTGGCCGGTGGGTCTCTCGGCGAAGTTCGCGTCCCCGGTGGCCAGTGGCAATCGCATCTTCGTCGCCACCCGCGACGGGCACGTGAAAGGCTTCGGTTCACCGGTCGACCAACCGCTCGTCGTGTCGACTCCGGCGTTCGCGACGACCATCGTCGGTTCGTCGGCGACCGCGGTCGTGACGGTCACTGCGAACGTCGCAGCGACGATCACCGGCGTGCAGTCGAGCTCGGCGGCCTTCACCGTCGGCGCCGCGTCGACGCCGCTCCCGGCCACGCTCGCCGCCGGCGACTCGCTCACCGTGCCGGTTACGTTCGCGCCGGGCGCCGCCGGCACCGCATCCGGACAGCTCGTCGTGAGCTCCGATGTCGGGCCGGTCTCGGCCCCGCTCGCCGGCCGTGCGCTGGCGGTCAACGGCCGGCTCGTCGCCAATCCGGCCGCCGTCAGCATGGGTGGCGCGGCGATCGGCGCGTCGATCAGCGGCTCGTTCTCGCTCTCCAACGTCGGCGGTACGGCGCTCACGATCTCGTCGGTCGATGCGCTGCCGGTGCCGTTCGTCGTGAGCGCGCCCGCCCTGCCGTACGTGCTCGCTCCGGGCGCCAGCGTGCAGGTGGGGCTCACGTTCGCGCCGACGGCGGGCGGCTCGTTCGTGTCGTCGACGACCGTCACGTCCGATGGCGGGACGCTCGTGATACCGGTCACCGCGTCGGCGGCCGCGCCAGGGCATCGCACGCTCGCACCGGCCTCCCTCGACTTTCCGGCCACCCTCGTCGGAGGACACCGCACGCGCGGGTTCACGATCGGCAACGACGGGCCGAGTCCGTACTCTGTCTCCATCTCCAAGGCGCCGACGTCGGGCCAGTTCGTCGGTGCGGCCGACGCGCTGCCCGAGGGCACCACGATCGGCGCGGGCGGTCTGCGCATCCTCCCGGTCCAGTTCACCCCGACCCGGCCGGGCCCGTTGGCCGACGGCTGGGACCTCTCGACGACCGAGGGGAGCGGACGGACCTCGTTCCCGCTGACCGGAACCGGGCTCGCCTCGCTCGCCCTGCCCACGCCCGGCCCGGCCTGGACGACGAATGGGACGGCCGCGGTCGACGCCGCCGGGGCGCTCGTGCTCACCCCGTTCGCCACGGGCGCGACCGGGACCGCGTGGTACCCGGCGCCGGTCGCCACGGACCGCGTCGAAGCCCACTACACGGCCTACCTCGACGGTGACGGCTCGCCGGGCGCCGACGGGATGACGTTCGCCCTCGTCGACGCCGCGACGGCGGGGAACACCGCCGTCGGCACCGGTGGCAGCGGTCTCGGGTTCGCCGGGATCGGCACTGGGTTGGCGGTCGTGCTCTCCACGTTCGACGCCGCCAGTGGGTCGACCAGTCTCGCCGGCGTCGCCGTGACGACCCCGGGCGGCGGCCGGACGTGGGTCGCCTCGCCCGTGCAGATCGACCCTGCGCTCCACGGCGCGTCGCCCGGTGCGCGCCCGGTCGCCGTCGACGTCTGGATCGATGCCGACGCCGCCGGAACGCGCCGGGCCACGGTGCTCGTCGACGGGACACCGGTGGTGACCGACCTGGCCGTTGCGGTGCCGGCGTCGGCCTATCTCGGGTTCACCGGCGCCGCCGGCGGAATCGCCGGGCGCCACGCGGTGGCGGCGGCACCGACGATCCTCGTCAGCGGTCTCGCCCCCGCGACGTGCGGCCCGATCGGCGACGGGTGGAAGGCGGAGTACTTCGCCAATCCGACCCTGGCGGGCGACCCCGCCCTCTGCCGCGAGGACGCCGCGCCGGTGTTCGACTGGGCCGACGGATCGCCGGGCGCCAGCGTTCCGGTCGACGGGTTCAGCGCGCGGTGGACGAAGACGATCGCGACCGGCGCGCGGACGTACACGTTCCTCACCGGCAGCGACGACGGCTCGCGGCTGTACGTCGACGGGCGTCTCGTACTCAACGCCTGGACCGACCAGACCTACACGCAGCGCTCGAAGCGGGTGCTGCTGCCGGCGGGCAGCCACACCATCGTGTACGAGTACTACGAGGGCACGGGTCCGGCCCGGGTCTCGCTGGCGATCCGCTGACCGGCCCGGTCAGCTCGGCCCGGTCTGACCGGCCCGGTCAGCTCGGCGCCGACCAGTTGCGTTCGATGGTGGCCCGGTAGCGCTCGACCGACACCTGGTCCTTCGAGTGGATCATGACGGCGACGGTCGCCGGCTCCAGATCGGCAAAGAAGCGCTGGAGCTCGTCGTCGGCCGTCAGGTCCGCGCCCCACGAGGCCTTGACGAGGGGTGTCGCCGACGGATGCTGTCCCGAGTCGGGATAACCGACGACCCCCCGGATGAACGCCCCGTACAGCACGTATTCGGAGAAGGTCGGTAGCCGCATCAGCGCCGTCCGCCAGTCCATGCCCGCGACCGCTTCGATCTTCCGGGTCAGCGCTACCACGTTCTCGCGACGCCAGCAGATGAGGTTGCCGACGTGGCCACGCGGCGTCAGCGTCCCGTCCGGGAGCCCGACGAGGCGCGTCGCGACGTCGGTCCAGTGGCGGACCTCGTCGTTCACGAAGTCGACGTCGAGTAGCGCGACCGAGCCGTGATCGACGACCTGGTCGGTGGCGAACGGTCGGACGAAGGTGACGTCCGAATCGCAGAAGATCGAGACATCGGCGGCGTCAGTGGCGGACGCGACGGCGAGCTTGAGGACCTGTTGGATGATCCACCCGCGGGTCGGTCGAGACGTCGGGCGCAGCCAGATGGAGCGCGAGCCCGGCACGCGCCACGTGAACCGCGGCAGCAACGTCTCGGACGTGACCACGCGCGCCCGGTCTTCGAGATGACGGAAATGCGATCGGTCTCGCCGGTCGACGACGAGGCGGTGTTCAAGCGCGGGACAGCACTGGCGCACGGACTCGACGAGCAGCTCGCACCGTTCGAGGTCGCCGCGATAGGTCGGTGTCACGAGCGCGACGGTCACCGGGTCGCTCGCGGGGCTGGCCATGTGGCGCAGTGTAGGTTCGGCGACCGATCGGCGGTTCGAGCCGGGTCGCTGTCAGCCGGACGCAGTCAGCCGGACGCGGTGCAGGTCGCCGGCCCGGTGAGCGCACTCTGGCGGACGGCGGTGTACACCGTGCGCCGGTCGCCGGGTAGCAGCCCACTCACGACGAGCGGCGGCAGCTGGACGACGCCCGGACCGACCTTGAGGGTGGTGACCGACACCACCGCGTCGCGTTTCAGCGTCGGGTAGAAGCGTCCCGTCGGCGTGACAGGAAGCCCGTCGTCCGGGCGGGCGGCTGGCGTGGCCCGGTCGGCCGTTCCCTGGTGCACCCCGTTCCAGGTGAACCCGCCGTCGATGCGAGTAGCGGCGACGCCGCGGCACTCGGCCTGGTCGGCGGCGCGGAAGTAGGCGCGGGCGGTGATCGCCGACAGATCGAGGCTGACGAACGACAGCAACCACCCCGTGGCGAGGGCGGCGATCACCGCTCGTTGCCGGGACCGGCTCGGCCGTTCGCTCCCGGCGGTGGCGGTGATGAGGAGCGCGCCGGCGAGCACGGTGACCATGCTGTAGCGGGGTTCGTAGAAGGACGACACGACGACCACGGCGGCGTCGCCGAGGAGGCTGAGCGCAGCGACCCGGGCGAGCAACGAGCGCGGGTCGGGGGATCCGCCACGGGTGACCAGACTGCGCAGAACGACCGGGACCGTGTGGCCCGCCCCGACCGGGCGACCGGTCGACGTGGCGACCAGGTCCGGCTCGCGCCCGACGAGGTGCACGGCGACGGCGTCGAGCAGGGCGACGCCGCCGCTGGCCGCCAGCATGCCGAGGACGACGAACACGGGCAGACGGAACACGAGGGGCCAGGCGAGCGGCCGGGCGAAGGCCATGTCTAGGCCGCCGTACGCCTCGACAGCGAAGGACGTCGTGCTCACCGCCACGACTCCGAGTGTGAAGGCCGCGCCGCACGTTCGCCAGAATCGTGAGCGGACCAGCGCCCGCCAGCGGCCGCCGAGCAGGGCGAACGGAGCCAAGGCGATGCCGAGGTGCACCGACATCGCGAAGAGGGCGACAAGCGCCGAACGGATGCTGAGCCCGTAGAACACCTGGCCGCCGGAATGGAGCCCGGCGCGGTAGCCGAGGAAGCCGACCGAGCCGATCGTCCACGCGCCGACGATGGCGAGTACCCGCC
>JAYUAM010000932.1:0-2963 GCA_043741295.1 Acidimicrobiia bacterium | reverse complement strand
AAGAGACGCCCAGCGCGCCGAGCGGTGCGGCCAGGAGGCCGACGGTCAAGACCGCTGCCGCGAGGGACCGGATCCAGAAGGGTGAGAACCGGACTGGGTGATGCCTGGCCATGTGAGACTCCCTTGCGTTTCGGTGAATGGCTTCAGCGCGACCGTTCGTAACGATCACTTGAGTTCCTCGACGTCGATGACCCAGACCCCGGGGTCACGGCGAAGCTCCGCGAGGAAGCTCGGGGCCACTTCGGCCGCGCGCTCCGCCCGCACGCGCTCGGCGGCCTCGGAACGGCTCATGCCCGCGGCTCCGGACCGGGCCAGATAGGCGTCGACGTCGGCCTCGCTCGCCGGCACGATCCGATCGATCAACCCCTGAAGGTACAACCCGCGCCGCTGGGTCTCGCGGAGCTCGGCCATCGACACCTGCATCTCGCTCATCGCGCGGGCGAGGCCGGCCTCCCCGCTGTAGCGCTCCTCGAGCGTTTGCACCTCCGCGTCGATCATCGCGTCCGTCACGACCAGCCCCTGCGCTTCCATCGTGTGGCGCGTGAGGACGTCGCCGACAATCGATTCGATCGTCTGTCGGACCTCCTCCCGCCACGCGACAAGATCGTCCGGCGCAGGCCCGCCCATGACCGTCGCCGCCTTCATGCGCTCGGCGACCTGGGCCCAGGCGACTGGTTCCCCGTGGACGCGGGCGACGATCCGATCGTTCGCGATCACGGGCGGCGACCAACCGGGCGGCCTCGCGAGGACCGCCCACGTCACGGCGGCGAGTAGGACAATCATCCCGATCGCCACGAAGGCGACGATCCCGGTCCTGAGGGCGACACGGCGCTGGGTCTGTCCGGCGCGCGAGCTGGTCGCACCCCGACGTGCGGCGCCCTGTCTTTGCTGCCGGCTCATGGCTCGGCCGCGGCGCGAACACGCTCGTGGAGCGTCTGGACGGCGGCGCCATACCTCGCGACGTCGTCGGTGAGCTCCATCCGGTAGCGGTCGAGCGTCGACGCGACAGCGAACCTCCGGAGGTCGCGCTCGCCCTGGACGACGAGCGCGGCCGCCCCGTTCGCCACGATCGAGATGACGACCACGAGCCGCAGGAATCCGCGCGTCGCGCCCGGGTCGTTCATGGCCGGGCACCGAGCAGCGACGAGAGCCGGCGCCGGATCTCACGGAACCGGCCGCGGCGGTACAGGGCGACGGCAATGACGAGGATCGCGCCGGCCGCCAGGAGGCCGAGCAGGCGCCAGGGGACCACGAACGTCTCGGCCTGGACGACGATCGTCGCGTAGTCCTGGGCGCCCCGCTCGTAGACGATCTCCGTCGTGACCGATGCTGGGCCGAACCACGGCAGGGTTGGTCCCGACGTCGGGAAGTCGGCGGACGAGCCTCGGAGGATCGTCGTCCCGGGCGCCTGGCGCGCGATCGGCTCGCTCCAGGCCCACGACCGATACGCGTCGACGGCGACCGCCCGGACGAACGTCTCCCCGACGTTCGCGACCCGCGTGTCCGTCCGGGCCTTCGGGCCGAACAACGCATCCAGGCTGAGCTCGTCCGGGAACTCCGCGAACAGATTGTTGGCGGTGACCTGGAGCTCTCGCCGGAGCGGCCGGCCCTCGGGTTCGAGTTCGACGAGGACGGCTACACCGAGCCTGCCGGAGACGGCGATCTCGCCGATGCCGGCCGGCGCCGAGACGATGTACAGCCCCACCTGGTAGCCGCCCGGCGCCGCGCCTGAGGGCACCTCGACGATCACCCGAATCTCGGCCCGGCCTTTCGGCTCGAGCCGGAGGGAGATGACATCGGTCCGGACCCAGTCGGCGACCGCGAACGTGCTTGCCGCGGTCAGGCTGTCGTCGATCAGGAAGTCGCCGATGCCGACGCTCAACTCGAGCGGGGCATCGGCCTGGTTGTAGACGGTGATCACATCGACGGCCGTCTGGCCGGGCTCAGCTTTCACAACGAGCCGCGATGGGCTGACGGCGAAGGAGACACCCTCGGCGGCGGCGTAGGAGGCGGCCGCGAGGAGCGCGAGGGTCAGGCTGAGGACGGCGACGAACCCGTGGCGGAACCGGTGCCAACGGATGGGCCGCCAAGCCGGGCCATTGTGGATGCTTCGCACTGAACGCTCCTGGAGGCTCCCGGAGGCGCCTGGGGGACGCCTCCGGGAGTGACGGTGGGTTACGGGCTGGTGGCTGTGAAGAGCAGGACGGTCCGGTAGTCCAGGCCGACCGGGTCGCTGAACTGGGTCGTCATCTGGTACTGGAGGAGGGTGTCGACTCCCGCCGCCGGCGTTGCGACAACGGCAGGCGTACCGATCGTAGTGTTGGTGTCGGTCATCGCGGTGTACGCGGCGGAACCGATGCGCCAGCCCAGCCGGCCGACTGGCACCGTATTGAGGCCGGACGTGAACACCGCGTCGTCGCCGGGCGCCTCGTCGATCCCGTTGCGACCGACCGACTTGACCGCCAGCGTCCAGCCGGCATTGGACTTGACATTGGCCGTCGTCGCGCCCACGGCCGTCGTTGCCGGCACGGCCGGCGTCACGTTGCCGAAGTCGATCGACGCCGGAGTCACGGACAGCTGGAGCGTTGTGGGGATGTTGAAGATGACTATCTGCGTCGCGCTGACCTGCGCGTTCACGGAGGTCGTCGCGGCGCTGGCCGTGGCGGGGGTCGAGCGGTTGAGGGCGCCGTCGACCGCCTCGAGCCAGTAGTAGTAGAGCGTCGCCGCGGTCAGGCCGGTGTCCGAGTAGGCCGCGGTCGTGTTGTTGGTGAACGTCTGGACGAGCGTGGCCGTGCCGCGCGTGTTCGTCGTGTTGCGGAAGACCTCCTGGCGCGCGACGTCGGTCGAGGTCGACGGCGTCCACGCGAGGTTGATCTGCGAGCCGCCCGCGGCAGTGGCCGTCAGGCCGGTCGGCGCGACGGGCGCGATGATGTCCGCGATGACGGTGAACTGGCCCACCTGCT
>JAYUAM010000931.1:0-2965 GCA_043741295.1 Acidimicrobiia bacterium | reverse complement strand
ACCCGATCACGTGCACCGGCCCATCGGACATCCGGACATTCTGTTCGGTACGGGCACGATCGGTCAGAGCCCGCTCGTCAGAACAGCGTGGGCGTGGGGGCACCCGATCCGCTGCGGGCGATGGTTGGACGGAATCGCCCGGCGCCGGCGCGGCCGTCGACCACGTCACGGGAGGCGGCCACGGCGAGGCGGTCGACGAGATCGTTCATCGGGTCGCCGCTGTGACCCTTCACCCATTCGAACCCGAGCTCATGAGCACGCGACCGGTAGAGGTCGATGAGCGGCTCCCACAGATCACGGTTGGCCACGGGTTGACGCTGGCTGTTCTTCCAGCCCTTGTCGAGCCATGCCTGCCACCACCGGTTCCGGAAGCAGTTCACGACGTAGGTGGAGTCGGACACGATGGTGAGCGCGCCGTCGGCGTGGGCGAGCACCGCTTCGAGCGCGGCGCGGATCTCCATCCGCTGGTTCGTGCTCTGGCCCTCGCCGCCCGAGTCGTGCACGGTTCCGTCGGGCGCCTCGGCCCACCCCCACCCGCCGGGCCCCGGGTTCCGTGAGCAGGCACCGTCGGTGTACGCGACGATGCCGCGGTCGCGCGTCGGCATCCGTCCAGCTTCCCACGTCGCCGCCGCGGGGACGAGGACACAACCGCCGGGCCCGGTTGGGACGGTTGGGTGCGTCGGGGCGCTCCCAACCGGCCCAACTGAAGCACGGCGACGGCGGCTACCGCTCGGTAACCGACGCGACCGACCGCCGCGGGTCGCCGATCGCCGTGAAATCGGGCCCGATGGGCGCAGACACCGCTCCAGCCCGCGAGAATGGGGGCCATGATCTTCGACGGCTTCGTCAACCAGCTGCCCGACATCGATCCCGGCGAGACCGGCGAGTGGCTCCAGAGCCTGGACGCCATCGTCGACGCCCACGGTAAGGGCCGGGCGCGGTTCCTGCTGTCGAAGCTGCTGGAGCGGGCCCGCGAGCTGCAGGTGAGCTTCCCGGCCACCGTGTCGACGCCGTACATCAACTCGATCCCGCGCGAGCGCGAGCCGTGGTTCCCCGGCAACGAGGACATCGAGCGGCGCATCCGCGCCTTCGTCCGGTGGAACGCGGCGGCGATGGTGATCCGGGCGAACAAGCACGCCGACGGCATCGGTGGCCACCTGTCTACGTTCGCCTCGTCGGCGTCGCTCTACGAGATCGGCTTCAACCACTTCTTCCACGGCAAGGACGACGGCCAGGCCGGCGACCACATCCACTACCAGGGCCACGCCGCGCCCGGCATCTACGCACGCGCCTTCCTGGAAGGCCGGCTCACCACCGACGACCTCGACCACTTCCGTCGCGAGATCGGCCGCGGCGGCCACGGCCTGTCGAGCTATCCGCACCCGCGGCTGATGCCCGACTTCTGGGAGTTCCCGACGGTGTCGATGGGCCTCGGGCCGCTGAGCGCCATCTACCAGGCGCGCTACAACCGCTACCTCCACAACCGCCGGCTCGACGACACGAGCCAGAGCCGGGTGTGGGCGTTCCTCGGCGACGGCGAGACCGACGAGCCCGAGTCCTTGGGCGCCCTCTCGCTGGCTTCGCGCGAGCGGCTCGACAACCTCATCTTCGTCGTGAACTGCAACCTGCAGCGCCTCGACGGCCCGGTGCGCGGCAACGGAAAGATCATCCAGGAGCTCGAAGCGGTGTTCCGCGGTGCCGGCTGGAACGTGATCAAGGTCATCTGGGGTTCGAAGTGGGACGAGCTGCTCGCCCGCGATGTCGACGGTGTGCTCCTGAACCGGATGAACAACACCGTCGACGGTGAGTTCCAGCGCTACTCGGTGGAGCCGGGCTCCTACATCCGCGAGAACTTCTTCGGGCCGGACCCTCGGTTGCGCAAGATGGTCGAACACCTCTCCGACGACGACCTGCGCAGCCTGCCCCGCGGCGGGCACGACTATCGCAAGCTCTACGCCGCCTACCAGTCGGCCACCGAGAACCTCGGGTCGGGCGCACCGACGGCGATCCTGTGCAAGACGATCAAGGGCTGGACACTCGGGCCCGAGGTCGAAGGCCGCAACGCGACCCACCAGATCAAGAAGATGAACATGGGCCAGATCCGCGTGCTGCGCGATCGCCTGTTCATGCAGGACGAGATCCCCGACTCTGCGCTCGAAGGCGACGAGCCGCCGTACTTCCGCCCGAGCGAAGACTCGGTCGAGCACCAGTACATGACCGAGCGGCGCCGCGCCCTCGACGGATCGATCCCCAAGCGCGTGGTGCGCAACCGCCGGCCGATCACGATCCCGGCCGATTCCACCTTCGCCGAGGTGCTCGGCGGCTCCGGCACGCAGGCGGTGTCGACCACCATGGGCTTCGCCCGCCTGCTGCGCAGCCTCGCCCGCGATCCCGAGTTCGGCCAGCGCGTCGTGCCGATCGTGCCCGACGAGGCCCGCACGTTCGGCATGGACGCACTGTTCCGTGAGCTGAAGATCTACGCGTCGCAGGGCCAGAAGTACGAGCCCGTCGACCATGACCTGTTGCTGTCGTACGCCGAGGCGGCCGACGGCCAGATCCTCGAAGAGGGCATCACCGAAGCCGGCTCGATGGCGAGCTTCATCGCCGCCGGCACGAGCTACGCCACGCGCGGCGTGCCGATGGTGCCCTTCTACACCTTCTACTCGATGTTCGGCTTCCAGCGGGTGGGCGACCTCATCTGGCAGGCGGCCGACGCCCGCACCCGCGGGTTCCTGATGGGCGCCACCGCCGGGCGCACGACGCTGCTCGGCGAGGGCCTGCAGCACCAGGACGGTCATTCGCTCGTGCTCGCCGGCACGGTTCCCCCGTGCCAGGCCTACGACCCGGCGTTCGCCTACGAGATGGCGATCATCGTGCGCGAGGGCATCAAGCGGATGTACGGCTCGGGGTCTACGGCCACCGCCAGCGACGCCGACGTCTTCTACTACCTCACGTTGTACAACGA
>JAYUAM010000930.1:0-2968 GCA_043741295.1 Acidimicrobiia bacterium | reverse complement strand
GGTGGGAACGGCGTGTACCCGAGCCGATCGTGCCGATGCGACTGTTCGCGAACCCGGTCGTCGCCACGTCGATGATCGCATTGGTGTTCATGGGCTCGCTGCTCTACTCCACCGATTCGTTCCTGCCGCTGTTCATGCAGTCGGTCACCGGCGCCTCGGCCACCAAGTCGGGGCTGCTGCTCATGCCGCTGATGATCGGCGTCACCATCGGTTCGGTCGGCAGCGGTCGCCTCGTGTCGATCTGGGGGCGCTACAAGATCTTTCCCGTCGTCGGGCTCGGCTTCGCGTTCGTCGCAGTGCTGCTGTTCACGCGGCTCGCCGTCGACACGCAGCGGTGGTACGTGTCGGCCGTGCAGGTCGTGATGGGACTCGGCATCGGCATGACGATGCCGACCACCACAACCGCAGTGCAGAACGCGGTAGACGGGCGCGACATCGGGGTCGCCAGCGCGCTCGCCCAGTTCATGCGCTCGTTCGGCGGCGCCTGCGGCCTGGCCGGATACGGCGCGGTCTTCGCGTCGCGGATCAGCAGCCGCCTGTCGCCACAGCTGGCCAAGTCGGTGGAAGACCCGAAGGGCATCGCCCAGCTTGCCCCCGACGTGCGCCATCAGGTCGTGTCCGCCATCGCCTCGGGCGTGCGCGGCGTGTACGTGTTCGCCCTGCCGGCGATCGCCATCGCCTGGGTGGCGATGATGTTCTTGCGCGAGGTTCCGCTGCGCCGGACCGCCGCCTTCGACCGCGCCGGCGACGCCGATTCCACGGGCCCCGAATCGGCGGGCACCGAGCCGATGGTGATCACCGGCCACTGACCCGATCGGGGGACACTTCGCCCGGACCACCGGCCACGCGGCAGGTCAGCGTGGGAGCGAACGATGGCGGGTGCGAGACTGTTGCCATGGCTGACGTCGAGTTCTTCTGGGATCCCGTGTGCCCGTGGGCGTGGATCACGTCGCGCTGGATGCGCAACGTGCAGGCCGAACGGCCAGGGCTGACGGTGGAGTGGCGCTTCATCGCCCTACGCATCGTCAACGAGGCGAAGGACTACGAGCGCGACTTCCCCGACGGGTACGTGCGCAGCCACACCCGCGGACTCGAACTGCTGCGCGTCGCCGCCGCGGTGAAGGCAGATCTCGGCAACGACCCCATCGGCGACCTGTACACGACGTTCGGCACCCGCATCCACGTCGAGAAGGATGCGGCGTCGTTCGACGAGGTCGGTGGCATCGAGCGCGCCCTGCTGCAGGCCGGGCTGCCCGAGCGGTTCGCGTCGGCCGCCTACGACACGTCGCACGACGCGCTCATCCGGGCCGACACGCAGGAGGCGCTCGATCGGTGCGGCGGCAACGTCGGCACGCCGACGATCTCGTGGTCGCCGCCCGATGGTCCGAGCTTCTTCGGCCCGGTCATCTCGAAGGCGCCGACCGGTGCCGACGCGGTGAAGCTGTGGGACGCCATCACCGAGCTCGGCGCCAACCCGTGGTTCAGCGAGCTGAAGCGCTCGACCCGCTCACAGCCGCAGTTCGACTGACCACGCCCGACAGGTAGGGCGACGTCTGGCTCAACGCCGGTTGGCCATGTGACTGCGGTGGCGGAGCAAGCTCTTGCGGGCGTGCTTGGCCACCGCGGCGTCGGGGTGGAGGCGTCCGAACGCCGCCAGCACGTCGCCGGCCTGTGGGTGATCGAGTCGCCAGACCTCGTCGCAGAACCCGACCGGATCGTCGATGTGCGCGATCGTCTCCGCGATCTCGCCGTCGATCCCGTCGCGCAGCAACAGCGCAAGCACGTCGATGCCGGCGTGCAGCATCCACGTCCGCTCGACCACGGCGTCCGACCCGTCCTGCTCGATGAGCCAGGTCATGGCGTGACCGCGTACCGGGGTATCGAGCATCAGGCGCGCGGCGCGCGTGGCGCCGGGCTCGTCGAGCCGACCGGCCAGGCTCATCGCCGCCACCCGTGTGAGCGGTTCGGCGGCGTCGGCCGCCCACACGGCAAGCGCGTCCGCGGCCTCGGCCGACGAATGGGCTTCGACCCAGGCGTCGAACTCCGCCTCTACGACCGGAACCCCCCACTCGCCCACCCGGGCGAGCACTTCACGCAGTTCGCCAGCGGCCAGCGCGCCGGCGACCTCGACGCGATAGCCGTTGGCCCGAAGGTGGTCGGCGAGGACGGCCCGACCGAGCGCCGTGACGCGTACGGCTCCGCCGTGACGACGGACGACGCAAGGGGCGCCGGCCTCCCTCTCGTCGCCGTCTCGCGCCGCGACACCGAGCCACTCGAGCAGTTCGACGAGAGCGGCAAACGACGACTCGATCTGCCTTCGCGCCCTGTCGGGCGTGACCGACGGGCCCCACCGCAGCTGAGGCTCGCACACCTCGACCACAGAGTCGCTCAGGTCGTCGAACTCGATCGGCCCGTCCACGGCCCAGAGCACTGCGAGCAGATGGGGTACGCCCTCGTCGAGCATCTGGTAGACGGCCCAAGGTGCCCACGCCCGCTCGCCCGCGTCCACCTGCAGGAGCCCCTTGGCGAGCACAGCGGACACCAGCTTGCGGAGCGCCGCGATCCGGTCGAGCTTGCGCCAGGTCGCGGTCGCGCTGATCGCGCCCTTCGCCACCTTCGTCGCGCCGGCGAGGCGGGCGACGCGCATGCGGACCTGCAGCCCGGGCACGTCGTCGGCCGACCGGACCTTGTAGCCCGGCGATGCCTCGGCGCTCTCACGGTCGAGGCCGAGCTTCGCCGCCAGGGCGAGCGCGTCGGCCACGGTCAGGTTGCCCTTGGCCGTGACGCGCCGACCGGTGCCGACGAACGCCGCGATCGTGTCGACGTCGCGGGCGAGCGCATGCTCCGACGCCGCGGCCGTCGCTTCCGGGGAGGGTTTCGCCCGCGCCGGCGGAAGCTCGATGCCGGCGGTCATCTGACGCCACGGGTCCTGCGGCTCGTCCGGAATGCCGAGGATTCGGCCGCGCTC
>JAYUAM010000929.1:0-2970 GCA_043741295.1 Acidimicrobiia bacterium | reverse complement strand
CCGGTCCCGGGAACGCCTCGATGCCGATGATCGTGCTCATGCCAACAATCCCCCTGTAGTACGTGCGTGCGTGGTGGTACGTGCGTGGAAACCCTGCCCCGACGGCGCAGGTTAATCGCGGCCGACCCTCGTCGTCGTCAGCCCCAGAGCGTCTTGCTCGCCAAGGCCGCTCCCTCGGCGAGGGCCCTGAACTTGGGCCACACGACGGTGGGGTGGACCTCGGGGGCGTAGCTCGCCCGCGAGGAGAAACCACAGTCGGCCCCGGCGATCACGTTCTCGCGCCCGACGACGCTGGCGTACTTGAGGATGTACTCGGCGATCAGCTCGGGGTGCTCGACGTAGTTGTTGGCATGACCGAGCAGGCCGGGGATCAGGATCTTGCCGTCGGGCACGCCGACCTCGGCCACGTGCTCCCACTCGTGCATGTGGCGCGGGTTCATCACCTCGAACGAGTAGGCCCCGGCGTTGATCTGGAACGTGTACTTCAACGCATCGCGCAGCGGGATGTCGGTGAGGCGCGGACCGTGGTTCAGCCCGTAGCACGTGTGGTGACGGATCTTGTCCTCGGGGATGTCGCGCAGCGCGTTGTTCAGCGCCTCGACGTGGATCGCCGCCGCGCGCTGGCGGGCATCGAGCGGCTCGTGCGGGTCGGCGAGCATGTCGATCAGCCACGGGTCGTCGACCTGCAGGATGAAGCCGGCCTCGATGATGCCGAGGTACTCCTCGCGCAACGCCTCGGCGACGGCGTGGAGGTACTCCTCGTGGCTCTTGTAGTAGTCGTTGCTGCCGAACCCGCTCGGGCCGGTGGCCGGCATGAAGATGTCGGCGACATCGAGGCCCTCGCATGCCGCCTTCAGGTTGTCGACGTCGGTCTGCAGCAGTTGCTGGCCCACATAGCTGATGGGGCCCTTGCAGACGATGCGGCGCAGCGGCGAGGCCGCCGCCGAGTACTTCTTGAAGTACTCGGCGTAGTACTCGGGGAACATGTCGACCTCGGCCTGCCACGTGGGCGCCAACCTCGACGGGCCGTTGTCGAGTTCGAACCCACCGAGGCGGTCCTTCACGTAGCCGAGGAAGCTCACCTTGCTCATCTCACCGTCGGCGACGATGTCGATGCCCGACTCCACCTGCTGCCGCACGCGCTCGGCAACGGCGGCGGCGATCTCGCGGTCGAGTGCCGCGGCGTCGTACGGGCGGTCGTGCTCACGCTCCCGCAACAGGTCGAGCAGCGGGATCGGCCGGGCGAGGCTGCCGACATGGGTGGTGAGGATCCGATCGGTGCTGCGCTTCATTGCGAGTGGTTTCCCTTCGGTGGGTTCGTGCAGGAGGACCCCGAACCACCGGGTCGGTGGGTCGACGTCCTAGACGGCTAGGAGGCGGACATCGTCGAGCGCGCGGCGGGCGGGGCGGCCGCCACCGGACCCGTGGCATCGTGATGCAGGCGGAGCAGCTCGGGCAGTTCGGTCGCGCCGTGACGACCCCAACCGCAGGCGGAGGCGACGCCGAAGTGCTTGAGGTAGCGGCGGGCGGCGGTGATGCGGGCCCCCGCGCCGGCGTCGCCCTCGTGCAGGTGCACGAGTCCGAGGTACAGCGTGATGTCCGGGCGGGCCGAGAGCGGCGCGAGCTTCTCGAAAAACGTGACGTCGAGGCGGGCCTCGGGCACCGGCACATGCAGCCAGTCGAGGCGGCGCCGCATCGCGCTCACCACGGCGATCGCGGTGTCGACCATGCGCGTGGCGTCGTAGGGCCGCGGATGCTGCAGGCGACGATGGTCCTGACAGAAGTGGAACCCGAGCTTCACGTCCACCGGCACGAGCTCGCCGAGACGGAGCAACCGCTCGATCACCCCGGCAGGCGCGTCGGGGAACCACGGCGTGAGGCTTCCGTCGAGCATCGCGAACTCGAAGTTGGCGTCCCACTGGATGGCCAGATCGTCGTGCGGGATCGCGCCGAGGATCGTGCCGAGCTCGCCGAGCATCGCCGCCTCGTAGGCCGGCTCGACCCTGGCCCGCGAGCCTTCCTCGACGAAGGCCGCCACCGGTGACAGCGGTGTCGGGAGCGAGACCTGGAACCGGCACCACGCCGGCACCGAGCCGGCCGCCCGCAGTGCGGTGAACACCTCGTAAGACGCGATCGCCGCGTCGGCGTAGCCGAGGGCGCCGCGCAAAGACGCCTGGCGGTCGTCGGCAAGCCGCAGGGGCGCCAGCCCTCGGTAGGCACCGTCGGCTCCGGCGACGGCCGACAGACCCTCGGTGCGGGCGAGGATCGGGTACTGCCAGGCGATCCAGTCGGCGCGCTCGGCGGTCTCGCCGTCGGGCAGGCGGTCGAGGCGGTCGCCGAGCACGGCGGCCACCGCTCGCATCGCGTCGTAGGCGCTCGCCGCCGGAATGCTCCCGACGAGGTGCACACCCCGATCCGCACGTTCCCCGAACACGCGCATGGGCCGACCGTAGTTCGTCGACGAGAGCGCGGGAACAGCCGCGTTGCCAGGTCGCGAACGACCGGTCGGGGGCTTCGGCGCGGTCAGACCCCGGCGGGCGCGAGTTGCGGGACGTTGCGGCGGCGGAGCACGCCCATCGTCACCCAACCGATGGCGAGGACGAGCCAGCAGCTGAGCGCCCTGTACACGACCGCCGACGCCAGCGCCGGTCCGCTCGCGAGGCCGGCCCCGACGAGACCGAGGGTGAAGCCACCCTCGACGATCCCGAGCCCGGCGGGTGTGAGGGCGAGCGCGGCCGATGCCAGACCGGCGGCGTAGGCGAGGATCAACCCGTGCCACGGGACCGGACCTGCGAACGCCTCGACGCACGCGGCGAGACAGGCGACATCGGCGACCCAGTTGATCATCGCGAAGAGCGCGACCGCGAGCCCTCCCCGGCGCGAGATCGAGAACTGCTGAATCCGACCGACCGCCTCCGCCGCCCGCTCCGACTGGTCGGTGCGGTCGTGACGGTAGACACGGTCCACCAC
>JAYUAM010000928.1:0-2970 GCA_043741295.1 Acidimicrobiia bacterium | reverse complement strand
GACCACGTAGCTGGCCTGCACGGGGAGGATCTCGTCGGCGTCGCCGTGGAAGAGCAGGAGCGGGCGGCCTTCGAGCCCGGCGGCGACCTCGCAACCGGCCGACTGCGTGGCAAAGGTCACGACCGCGCTGACCATCCGTGGGAGCAGCACGGCGGCGCGCACGGCCCGAGCAGCCCGCCCATGGCGCCGCCCATCGCGACCACGGCGGCCCGCTCGTCGCCGCTGCCGTGCCAGAGGATCGTGAGCAGCCCGGTACGCGTGAACAGCTCCAGGTGGCGCAAGCCGGGGGCGACGGCGATCTCCTGACTTGCCAGGACACCGAGCGCGTCGAGCGGCGTCCCGCGCCCCGATGTCGGTCCATCGTCCGTCGTGCGATCGGGTCCAGCCACCGCTTGTAGCCTACAAAGATGCCGCCGGAAGCCCGTCCGTCCCGGATCACGGAGCCGATCGACCTGTCCGACGTCGACGAGCAGATCATCTCGTCGCGCATCGGGCACGCGTGGCGCGAGATGCGGCGGGGCGCGGCGATGAGCGAGGTGCGCGAGCAGATGCTCGGATCGGGCGCCGATGCTCTCGAGCCCGGCCAGGTCGACACGCTCGACCTGCTGTCGAGCCAGCCGGCCTGGCGAATGAGCGCGCTGGCCGACGCGTTGCGCGTCGATCCGTCGACCGCGACCCGAGCCGTGCAACGCCTGTTGCGCGACGGGCTTGCCGAACGGACGGCGAGCACCGAGGACGGGCGCGTGGTGATGGTGTCGATCACCCCGGCCGGCATCGCCCGCCACGACGCCGTTGCGAGGGTGCGCCGCGCGTTCTTCGGCTCGATCCTGTCCGAGTTCTCGCGTACCGAGCGCGAGCAGCTGGCTGAGCTCCTCGAACGTCTCATGGCGGCCGTCGACCACTACGTCGGCACCCTCGACCGTTGAGGCCGTGGGGCGGGTGGCCGAGTGGCCGGGGCGGGTCGCCGGGTTTGCTCTTGCCGAGACTCCGAACGTTGACGGGGTACCTGCCGTTGTCGCCGCTGTCCCGTCAACGTTCGAGGTCCGGACGCGTCCGGACGACTGCACGCCACGCTTTGCGGCCGCGCGCGGCGCACGACCGGCGCGTCCTCGGCTGGTCGGCCTAGTGTCGTCCGATGGCTGATCGGGCGCAGTTCGCCGAGCAAGCGATGGAGCACACGGCGGGCCTGTACTCGGCCGCGCTGCGCATGACGCGCAACCCGTCCGACGCCGAGGACCTCGTCCAGGAGACGTACCTCAAGGCGTACCGGTCCTACGCATCGTTCTCGGAGGGCACGAACCTGCGGGCCTGGCTGTACCGGATCCTCACGAACACCTACATCAACTCGTACCGGGCCAAGCAGCGGCGCCCTGACGAGCAGGAGCTCGACGACATCGAGGACCTCTACCTCTACCGGCGCATAGGAGCCCTCGAGACGGCGACGGCCAGCCGTAGCGCCGAGGACCAGCTAATGGATCTGTTCACCGACGGCGAGGTCAAAGACGCCATCGAGGCCCTGCCGGAGACGTTCCGGATCGCCGTCTACCTGGCCGATGTCGAGGGGTTCTCGTACAAGGAGATCGCCGAGATGCTCGACATCCCGATCGGAACCGTGATGTCCCGGCTCCATCGGGGAAGAAAGTCGATGCAGAAGGCGTTGTTCGACTATGCCTCCCATCGTGGCCTGCTCGCTGAGCGGCCGCCCGACCTTGCGAACGAGCCCTCCACTAGCCATGGCTGACTGCGACGACACCCTGCGAGAGCTGTACACCTACCTCGACGGCGAGCTCTCTCCGAAAACGCACGACGCCATCGCTTCGCATCTCCACGGCTGCCTCGACTGCCTGCAGGCCTACGACTTCCAGGCCGAGCTGCGCACGGTCATCGCCCGCAAGGCCCGTGAGGACCAGGTTCCGGCATCCCTGCTCCGCAAGGTCCAGGAGTGCTTCGGCCTCGGCGAACCCGGCACCTTCTTCCGCGGCTCCGACCGCTGACCGACTGCTGACGGGCCGGTTCCAGGTCACCGGGGGCCCGGCGCGGCTGGGGCCGTAGGGGGCAAGGCCCGCTACCATCACCGGCATGCTGTTCGCCGCCAAGGTCTGGCACTACTGGATCGGGTTCGTGCTGTGGTTCGCCGCGTTGGCCACCGTGGTCGGTCTGGTCATCGGCTACCTCGTAAAGGTTCAGCGGCCTCAGTACCCCCGGCGGGGTCAGCAGCGCCCCGAGTAGGTCGCGGCGCGGGCTGATGGCTTCGGAAGGCCCGATCGACTGGGCGATCGCCGAGCGCGTCGCCATCCGCGTGGCCGGTGACGAGGCGCTCTCGCAGTCGTACCTCGCCCACTCGCTGCCGACCGACCTCGCCGAGCTCACGCCCCTCGCCGAGGACTTGGTCCATCGCACGACGGGCCTGCGCTCGCTCGGGGGGCCCGCCCGCGCGGTGGTGGTCGACCGGCCCGAGTGGATCCACGCCAACCTCGACAGCTTCCGGCGGATCCTCGCCCCGCTGCTCGACAAGATGGCCGAGCGCGGTGCGATGCGCGGCCCCGCACGCGCCGCCGCCCGTGCCGTGGCGGGTACCGAGGTCGGGGCTCTGCTCGGTTGGATGAGCCGGCGGGTGCTCGGTCAGTACGACCTGCTCGTGGCGGGCGACGGCGACGACGGTGCGGAGAACCCGACGCACGGTGAGCGCCGCGCCGCCGGCGACACCGTGTATCTCGTCGGACCGAACGTGCTCGGGATCGAGAAGAAGTGGGGTTTCCCGCCCCGCGAGTTCCGGCTCTGGCTCGCTCTGCATGAGGTGACGCACCGGGCGCAGTTCACCGGCGTTCCCTGGATGCGCGACCACTACCTCGGCCTCGTGCGCGAGAGCATCGACGCAGTCGACCCCGACCCGAAGCAGCTCGTCGACACGTTGCGCAGCGCAGTGGCGAGCGTCCGACGCGAGGGCCTTCGGGCGTTCGACGACGGCGG
>JAYUAM010000927.1:0-2972 GCA_043741295.1 Acidimicrobiia bacterium | reverse complement strand
AACCACTCTGCAGGATCGGCAAGTGTGCGATGGTCATCTCCCGGTTCTAGGCGGCCACTGTATCCACGACGTCTCGGGGACATTTCCGCAACATGAAGCGGCCGGGCCCGGCGCTACCATCGGTCGGCTGATCGACGAGAGAGGGGCCACCATGAGCCAGCGCACAAGTGGCACCGCAGCCGACGACGCTGCCGGCGGCCAAACCGTCGCCGGCCCGCCGGTCACGGGCGTCGTGGTCGGCATCGACAACGGCGGGAACGCCAACAACGTCACCGTGCTGCACCCTGAGCGCGGGTTCCTGATCGACCGGATGCTCGAGGTGCCGAGCCGCGTGCTCGATGGTCCGGTGGCGGCGACCGAGGCGATGGCCGAGGCGTTCGCCGTCGGCCTCGACCGGGCCGGTGTCGGCCGTGACGCCGTGGCCGCCGTGGGGCTCGACACGCCGGGTCCGGCCAGTGCGTACGGCGTGCTGTCCTCGAAGGGCGCGACGAACTTCTCGGACCGCAGCTGGTGGGGTTTCGACATCCGTGCCGCGCTCGAGGCCCGGCTCGGTCTTCCGGTCGTCTACAGCAACGACGGCAACGCCGCCGCGCTATACGCCCACCACGTGCACTTCGGGGCCGACGCGTTCGCCCGCTCGTCGATCTCGGCCATCGTCGGCACCGGCCTGGGCGGTGGGGTGATCGAAGGTGGGCGCATCGTCCGCGGCGCGTCGGGCATGGCCGGCGAGCTCGGGCACGTGCACATCCCGATGGCCGGCCTGCTCGGTGACGGCCAACCGGTGCCGGCGTGCAACTGCGGGTTCTCCGGCGACGTCGAGAGCGTCGCGTCGCTCACCGGCATCCGCCAGAACCTGCTGCCGTACTGGCTCACGCGCTACCCGGACCACGAGCTGCTCGGTGCCGACCCGGTGGATGCGTGCAAGCACGTGCGCGGTTTCGGCGAGCGCGAGGACGCGATGGCGCTGGCCATCTTCGAGCAACAGGCGATGGCCCTCGGCCGCCTCTTCACCATCGCCGCAAACTTCACCGACCCCGACGCGTTCTTCGTGGGTGGCGGCGTGGTGGAGGCGGCGCCGTCGTTCCGTGACTGGTTCGTCGACCGCGTGCGGGCGCACACAACGCTGCGGGCCGAGCAGGCCGGAGCGAGCACGGTGGCCCTCGTGCCCGACCTCGACATGGCCGGCGCCCGTGGCGCCGCCCTGGCCGCCGCTGGCGGCATCGGCTGAGCGGACCTAGCGATCCGGTCGGGCCGAGCGACCGTCGTCGCGCCGGAGGGTGCCGGTTACCGTGGCGTGATGCGCCGGCCGAACGTCCTGTTCATCACGCTCGATCAGTTCCGCGGCGACGCACTCTCGTGCGCCGGGCACCCTGTGGTGCGCACGCCGAACCTCGACGCGCTCGCCTCGGCCGGCGTTCGTCTCGCACGCCACTACTCACAGGCGGCGCCATGCTCACCCGGGCGGGCCGCGCTCTACACCGGCACGTATCAGATGACGAACCGGGTCGTCGCCAACGGCACGCCGCTCGACGACCGCTTCGACAACCTTGCCCGCGTCGCCCGCCGCGCCGGCTACGAGCCGGCGTTGTTCGGCTACACCGACCAAGGTGTCGATCCGCGGCTCGTCGACGACCCGGCCGACCCCCGGCTGTCGACGTACGAAGGCGTGCTCCCCGGGTTCGACGCCGTGCTCGACCTGCGCGAGGACGTGCACGAGTGGCGGCACTGGATGGCCGTCGAGCACGGCGTCGACACGAGATCGGCCCGCCAGGCGTTGTGCAGCGAGGACCGTCGACCGACCGCCCTCTCGATCTCCACGTTCCTCACCGACCGGCTGCTCGACTGGCTGCGCGAGGCGCAGGAGACGGGCGCGACGACCGGCGGGCCGTGGTTCGCCCATGCGTCGTACCTGCGGCCGCACCCGCCGTTCGTGGCTGCCGGCGAGTTCGCCATGATGTACGAGCCGATGCGGTGTGGCGAGCCGATCGCGGCCGGCACCGATCGCGACCCGTTGCACGAGCTGGCGCTGCAGGTCCCGTCGCTCGCCGCGCCGGCCGACCCGGCGGCGATGGGCGCGATCCGCGCCCAGTACTTCGGGATGATCTCCGAGGTCGACGCGCAGCTCGGCCGGCTGTGGGCCTTCCTGCGCGACGCCGGGGCGTGGAACGACACGGTCGTCGTCGTGACCTCGGACCACGGTGAGCAGCTCGGCGATCAAGGTCTGCTGCACAAGCTCGGCCACTTCGAGTCGAGCTACCACGTGCTCGGCATCGTGCGCGACCCGCGACGTGCGCAGGCCCATGGCGCGGTCGTCGAGCGGTTCACCGAGAACGTCGACGTCCTGCCGACGTTGTGTGAGCTCATCGGGGTGGCCGTGCCAGGGCAGTGCGACGGCTTTCCGCTCACGCCGTTCCTGGACGGCAAGCAGCCGCCTGCGTGGCGTCATGCCGCGCACTACGAGTTCGACTGGCGTCACCTGCTGCTCGCCGGCATCGCGGTCGACGACCCGTGGGACCGTCGCCTCGACGACGCCCACCTCGCCGTGCGCCGGTCGGCCGACCGGGCCTTCGTGCACTTCGGCGATGGCTCCACGCGTTGCTACGACCTGGCGGCCGACCCGACGTGGCGCACGCTGGTCACCGACCCGTCGATCGTGCTCGCCGAGGCCACGGCGATGCTCGACTGGCGCGCCCGCAACCTCGACCGCACGATGACGGGGTTCCTGCTGCGTGACGGTGGTGTCGGTCGCCGGCCCGAGCGTCAGCGGTCGATGTGACCGAGCGTCAGCGGTCGATGTAGCCAAGGGCGCCCGAGATGCGGTCGGCGGCCCGCCTCACCATGCGTGTGTAGCGAGGCATGGCGTCGAGCGTCATGCGCAGCGACGGTCCGGCGACGGAGATCGCCGCCATCGCCTTGCCATCGTGTCCGAACACCGGCGCGCCGACGCTGGCCACCCCGATCTCGGACTCCTC
>JAYUAM010000926.1:0-2974 GCA_043741295.1 Acidimicrobiia bacterium | reverse complement strand
TCAGGTGTGCCGGATCAGGTGTGCCGGATCAGGTGTGCCGGATCAGGTGTGCCGGATCAGGTGTGCCGGATCGTCATGCCGCCGTCGACGGTGACGATGGCGCCGTTCACGTAGCTCGACGACGGCAGGCAGAGGTTGACGATCATGTGGGCGATCTCCTCCGCCGTGCCGTAGCGCAGGAGCGGTACCCGGCGGCGTGCGTACTTCTCCTTCGCCTCCTCCGAGATGCTCGCGGTCATGCCCGTGACCACCGGGCCGGGGCAGACGCAGTTGACGGTGACGCCGTGACGACCTAGCTCGACGGCGAAGCTGCGGGTGAGCCCGATCACGCCGGCCTTCGACGCGGCGTAGGCGGCGAGCCCGGCGGTGACCACCATCGTCTCGGTAGACGCGACGTTCACGATCCGACCGCCCCCCGGCGCCTGGCGAACGTGGGCGAACGCGGCGCGGATCAGGCGGGCGTGGGCGGTGAGGTTCACGTCGAGCGTGCGCTGCCAGTTGTCCTCGAACTCGTCGGCCGGGGTGAACGCCGACGACACGAGCGACACCCCGGCGTTGTTGACGAGGATGTCGATGCCACCCAGATCGCGGACGACGTCGGCCACGAGCGTCGTGACCGCAGCGCGGTCCGCGACATCGGCCACGTAGCCGCGGGCCGCACCCGGCCCATGGACCGCGACGATCTCGACCACCACCGCGTCGACCGCGCCACGGTGGAGATCGACGATCGCCACATGGGCGCCCTCGTCGGCGAACAGCTCGGCCGTCGCTCGTCCGATGCCCGACGCTGCGCCGGTCACGAGCACGCGCCGTCCGGCCACCGACCGGGACATCGCCGTGAGGCGACGGCGCGGCTCGCCGCCGCTCTCCCCGGCCACGTGCGTCAGACCACGCCCTGGAGGCGGGCGGCCATAAGCGTGTTCTCCAGCAGGCAGGCGACCGTCATCGGCCCGGTGCCGCCGGGCATCGGCGTGATCCAGCCAGCCACGGGCGCGACCTCGTCGTAGGCGATGTCCCCGACGACGCCCGCCTCGGTGCGGCTGATGCCGACGTCGACGACGGCAGCGCCGGGCTTGATCCAGTCGGCCTTCACGAGGCCACCCTGGCCGACGGCAGACACCACGATGTCGGCTTCGCGCGTGATCGCGCTGAGGTCGGGCGTGCGCGAGTGGGCGATCGTGACCGTGGCGTCGACGCCCTTGGCGGCGAGCAGCAGCGCCACCGGTAGACCGACGAGCGTCGAGCGGCCGAGCACCGCGGCGCGCTTGCCCTTCACCGGCACGTGGTAACGCTCGAGCAGGCGCATCACGCCGAGCGGCGTGCACGGGACGAGGCCCGGTTGGCTGCGCACGAGCAGCCCGAGGCTGGTGGGCGTGAGGCCGTCGACGTCCTTGGCCGCAGGGATGAGCGAGAGCACGTGCTCGGTGTCGAGATCGCCGGGCAGCGGCATCTGCACGAGGATGCCGTGGACGGCCGGGTCGGCGGCGAGGGCTCCGACGGCATCGTCGACCTCGGCCTGCGAGGCCGTGGCCGGGAGACCGACGTGCCGGGACTGCATGCCCACCTCGGCGGCCTGCTTCTGCTTCGACGCCACGTAGCGCCGGCTCGGCCCGTCGTCACCGACAAGGACCGTGGCGAGGCACACGGCCGGAGACCCGAGACCCACCAGCTCCTTGGCCAGCTCCTCGCGGCGCAGCTTCGAGAGGGCGGTGCCATCCATGATGACGGTCATGTCGTTGTGCTCCCCGGCCCGCGGCCATTGTTCAGCCCGCCATTGTGGCCCACCTACGGGCGGATCTCGTAGAACGCGTTGACTGGGTTGTCGATCGGGAGGCGGCGGAACCGGGTGAAGCCCGCGTCCGTCGCCATCTCGCGGGCCCGGGACTCGGGGAGCCCGAGGGTGCCGAGGCCGGCGCCGCCCGGCTCCGAGAGCGCCGACGCCATGCACGAGTAGACGCTGATGCCGTACATCAGTGCGGCGAGCGGGTTCTTCGTCACGTTCTCCGTGAACGTGTCGCGGCCCTTGATGTCGACGAGCAGCCACACGCCCTCGTCGCTGACGACGCGGCGTATCGCCTGCATCATCGCGGCGGGGTGCGTCATGTCGTGGATGCAGTCGAACGTGGTCACGAGCTCGACGGAGTGGTCGTCCGGCAGCGGCACCTCGCGAGGGTCGAAGAACGCCACGTTGTCGAGCCCGAGATCTCGTCGTCGCCGGTCGGCCCGCTCGAGCGCGTGCTGCGAGATGTCGAAGCCGCAGAACCGGCTCGCGGGATAGGCGTCGGCCATCAGGCAGAGCGCGACGCCGGCGCCACAGCCGATGTCGACGACATCGATACCGGCCTCCAACTTCGCCACGACGCCGTCGAGCGCCGGAAGGCCGACCGGCAGGAGGTAGTTGCGGTACCACGGCTCGAACGATCGCTCGATCCCGGCGGCGCCGTGCGGGCCGTGCGAGTCGTAGTCGTGCCCGAGCCCGGTGCGGAAGCTCTCGGGCAGTCGTTCAAGGGCCTGCATCGTCTGCGGCAGCCGGTGGAACATGCCCATGCCGAACGCCGGGTGTCCGGGCGTAGCGAGCACGGCCGCCGCCTCGGGCGAGAGCGAGATCCGCAACCCATCCTCGCCATCCACCCACTCGACGAGCTGGGCGGCCGCCTGGTTCGCCGCCCATTCGCGCACCCACCGCTCGTGCAGGCCGGTGGCCACAGCGAGCTCGGTCGTCGTCAGCGGTACCTCGGCGGCCGCGAGGGCGCGGTACAATCCGAGCTGGTCGCCGAGGTGGATCATGCCGGAGGTGACGGCGCCTTCGAGCTTCGTGAACACCGCGAACGAGAACCGCTTCAACGCGTCGGGGTCGATCGGCCTCGGTTCGCTCATGCTGGGCACCGTACCGCCGGCCGGCGATGCGCCCGGGCTCCGGCCAGCACAGCTCAGCCGCGGATGCGTTCGTTTGCTGCGTCGTACAACGGGCGCA
>JAYUAM010000925.1:0-2974 GCA_043741295.1 Acidimicrobiia bacterium | reverse complement strand
GGATGAACGTGCCCACGTAGGCCATCGCCACGTCGAGGCTCGCGTGGGCGAGTTGCTCGGCGATGATGCACAGCTCGACGACCGAGCCGCCACCGCCGCCATCGACCTCCGGGTACGGGAGCGAGAACCAGCCCATGTCCGCCATGCGCCGCCACAGATCGAGCGGGAACTCACCGGTTTCGTCCCACGCCTTGGCCTGCTCGGGAGGGCAACGCTTGGCCACGAACGCGCGAGCGGTCTCCTGGAGGATGGTCTGCTCCTCGGTCAGGCCGAAGTCCATGCGATGTGCTCCCGACGGGTCCTATATCGTGTAACAATCTAACGGATTCCGCCAGGACAATGGGAGGTCCGCCGCGTGAGCACCGACTACCCGGGCCGCTACCCGAGCTTCCGCTTCGACCGTCCCGACGACGCCGTCCTGCGCATCACGTTCGATGCTCCGGGGCTCAACGCCGTCTCGCCCGACGCCCACCGGGAGATCGCCGACGTGTGGCTCACGATCGACAAGGACCCCGACGTCCGCGTCGCCGTGCTCCAGGGTGCAGGCAAGGCGTTCTCCGCCGGAGGTAGCTTCGAGCTGCTCACGGGGATCGTCAACGACTACGCCGTCCGCACCCGGGTGATGCGCGAGGCGCGAGATCTCGTCTGGAACGTCATCAACTGCTCGAAGCCGATCGTCTCGGCGATCCACGGCCCCGCGGTCGGGGCTGGGCTCGTCGCCGGCATGCTGGCCGACATCTCCATCGTCGGACGAACGGCGCGCATCATCGACGGACACACGCGCCTCGGCGTCGCCGCCGGCGACCACGCCGCGGTGTGCTGGCCTCTGCTCGTCGGCATGGCCAAGGCCAAGTACTACCTGCTCACGTGCGACACGCTCACGGGCGAAGAGGCTGAGCGCATCGGGCTCGTGTCGCTGTGCGTCGACGACGACCAGGTTCAGACCCGTGCGCTGGAGGTCGCCGTGCAGCTCCGGGGCATGTCGCAGTCGGCCCTGCGCTGGACGAAACACACGTTGAACCACTGGTACCGCCAGGCCGGGCCCGCCTTCGACGCGTCGCTCGGCTACGAGTTCTATGGCTTCGGCGGGCCGGACGCCGCCGAGGGGCTCGCCTCCCACGTCGAGAAGCGGCCGCCGGTGTTCAACGGCCCGACGAGCGAATGACCAACCGACGACCGATCCGACTGGACCACGCATGACCGAACCCCGAGTCGCCCTCGTGACCGGCGCCGCACGTGGCATCGGTGCGGCCATCGCCGCCGCCCTGGCCGCCGACGGATGGTCGGTGGCGGTCTGCGATGTCGACCACGAGGCGGCGGTCGCCACGGCGACGGCCATCGCCGCCGCCCACGGAACGCACGCGGCCGGTGTAGCCGTCGACATCGCCAACGTCACATCCGTACGGGCCGCGGTCGCCACCGTGGAAGCCGACCTCGGCCCGATCTTCGCGCTTGTCAACAACGCCGGCATCGACGTGATCAAGGCGTTCATCGACTCGACCGAGGACGAGTGGGACCGCGTCATCGCCGTCAACCTGAAGGGCACGATCTCGTGTTGCCGCGAGGTGCTCGACGGCATGATCGCTCGCGGCGGGGGCCGCATCGTGTCGATCGCCTCCGACGCCGGTCGTGTCGGCTCCTCCGGTGAAGCGGTGTACTCCGCCACCAAGGGCGGCGTGATCGCGTTCAGCAAGACGCTGGCCCGCGAGGTTGCGCGCCACGCCATCACGGTCAACACGGTGTGCCCCGGGCCGACGGAAACCGCGCTCCTCGCCCAGGTCGCCGAGTACTCCGAGAAGCTTTACGCCGGACTCTCGCGGGCGATCCCGTTGCGGCGCACCGCGCAGCCCGACGACATCGCTCCGGCGGTCGCCTTCCTGCTCAGCGACGGCGCCAGCTACATCACCGGCCAGACCCTGTCGGTCAGTGGCGGCCTGACGATGGCATGACGGTCGCCAGCATGACCGTCGCCAGCGTGACCGTTGCCGTATGAACGACACGTCGAGCACCCCTTCGGTGCTGCGGCTCGAGCGTCGGGGACGCGTCGCGCTCCTGACGCTCGACCGACCGGCGCGCCTCAACGCGATCGGCTCGGACACGGTCGCAGAACTGCACCGCCACCTCGACGTCGTGGATGCCGACACCGATCTGCGGGCCATCGTGATCACCGGAACGGGCCGGGCCTTCTCAGCCGGCGCCGACATCACCGAGCTCGATTCGCTGCGCGATGGTCAGGACTTCGCCCGCTTCGTCGAGGGCCTCACGGACGCCTACGACCGGCTCGCGGCCTGCCCGGTCCCCTCGATCGCGGCGATCAACGGATCGGCCTTCGGGGGTGGGTTGGAGCTGGCACTGGCCTGCGACCTCCGCATCGCCGCGCCGGCCGCCAAGCTCGGCGTTCCGGAAGTGAAGCTCGGACTGCTGCCGGCCGCCGGCGGGTCGCAACGACTCGCGCGAATGCTGCCTGCCGCGGTGGCCAAGCACCTGCTGATGACCGGCGCCGTCCTGGCCGCGGACGATGCGCTCCGCTTCGGCCTCGTCAACGCCGTGCACGACGACGTCGTCGGCGCGGCGCTGGAGCTCGCCACGGCGCTCGCTGCCGGTCCGCCGGCCGCGCTGGCCGCGGCCAAGCGGCTGGTCGACCTGGGCGGCGAGCTGTCGCTGGCCGACGGTATCGACCTCGAACGCGCCACCGTTGCGACGCTGTTCGACACGTCCGACCGCGTCGAGGGGATCGCTGCCTTCCTGGAGAAGCGGCCGGCGCGCTTCACCGGCAGCTGACGGCTCAGGGGCCTTTCGGCAGGCCGAGCACGCGTTCGCCGACGATATTGCGCTGGATCTCATTGGCGCCGCCGTAGATCGTCTCGGCCCGGGAGTTGAGGAAGGTGTGCTGCATCGGGTGCAGCTCGTAGCCGGCGCCGGCCCCGATGCCGTTCGCCATGGCATCGGCCCCGAGCAGCTCGACCATCAGCTC
>JAYUAM010000924.1:0-7005 GCA_043741295.1 Acidimicrobiia bacterium | reverse complement strand
AGGCGATGGCCGCCGATCCCGACGTGTTCGTAGCCGGCGAGGACGTCGGCGCGTTCGGCGGGGTGTTCCACACGTTCGACGGGCTGCAGGCCGAGTTCGGCGAGGAGCGCGTCGTCGACACGCCGATCAGCGAGCAGGCGATCGTCGGTCTCGGTCTCGGCGCGGCGGTGAGCGGGCTGCGGCCGATCGTCGATCTGATGTTCATGGACTTCATCTGCGTGGCGATGGACCAGATCGTGAACCAGGTGGCGAAGATCAAGTACATGTTCGGGGGCAGCGCCACGGTGCCGCTCACGATCACGACGACCGGCGGTGCCGGCGTGTCGGCCTCGGCGCAGCACAGCCAGAGCCTGGAGGCGATGCTCTGCCACATCCCCGGCCTGAAGGTGATCTACCCGTCGAACGCCTACGACATGAAGGGTCTGATGACGGCATGCATCCGTGAGGACAACCCCACGGTGCTGGTGAAGCACAAGCGGCTGTTCGGCAACAGCGCGATGGTGCCCGAGGCCGCGTACAGCCTGCCGCTCGGCCAGGCCAAGATCGTGCGCGCTGGCGACGACGTCACGGTGGTGACGTACGGGCGCATGGTGACCGAGGTGCTCGCTGCCGCTGATGTGCTCGCCGGCGAAGGGATCCACTGCGAGGTCATCGATCCGCGCACGCTGCAGCCGTTCGACACCGCCACCGTCGTGGCGTCGGTGAAGCGCACGAACCGAGTCGTGATCGTGCACGAGGCCGTGCGCTTCGGTGGCATCGGGGCCGAGATCGCCGCCCAGATCCAGGAAGAGGCGTTCGACTACCTCGATGCGCCGGTCGGTCGCGTCGCCGCGCCATTCTCGCCCGTGCCGTTCAGCCCCGTCCTGGAAAAGCAGTACCTGCCCGATCCGGTGCGCATCGCCGAGGCGATCCGATCGGCCGTCAGCCGGCCGCTGCTCGGTCGTTGAACGGGCACGGTCGTGGGCCCCGTGACGCGGTGATGTCGTGAGCGAATTGGGGATCGTCGGCGTCATCGCCAACCCGCTGGCGGGCACCGACGTACGTCGACTGGCATCTCCGGCCGGCCACACCTCGAACGCCGCGAAGGTGGCGATCATCGAGCGTGTCGTGCGGGCGGCGATCGACGTCGGCGCGCCGCGTGTGCTGGTGGCCGACGACGCCGGCGGGCTCGGGGCGCGGGCCGCGGCCGCGGTCGGAACCGACGGCGCGGTCGAGCTGCTCGACGAGCCGGCGACCGGCACCCGGCATGACACCGTTGCTGCGGCGCGCCGCCTGTGGAAAGAGGGGTGTGCGGTCGTGGTCGTGCTCGGCGGCGACGGCACGTGTCGCGACGCCGCCATCGGCTGGCCCGCAATCCCGATGATCGCGGTGTCGACCGGCACGAACAACGTGTTCCCCGACGTCGTCGACGCCGTTGCCGCCGGCACCGCGGCGGGGCTCGTGGCGACCGGGCGGGTGCCGGTCGCTGCCGTGTCGCGCCCGAGCAAGCGGCTTGTTGTCCACGTGACCGACGGCGACGGCGCCGGCACCGAAGCCGGCGAGCCACACATCGCCCTGGTCGACGTCGCCCTGATCGACATCGGCGCCGTCGGGGCGCGCGCGGTGCTCGACGGATCCCGGGTGCGGGCGGTGGTCGCCGCCATCAGCTCGCCGTCGGCCTGTGGCCTGTCGAGCATCGCCGGTCGGGTGGCACCGCTCGACGACGACGACCCGGACGGTGTCGTCGTCCGCCTGGGTCCGCCGGCAGGATCCGGCGCCGCTCGCCACGTTCGCGTCGCGCTCGTACCGGGCGCCTTCACGACCGTGGACGTCGCGTCGGTCGAGCGGCTGCCGCACGGCAGCGTCGCCCGCTTCGAAGGCCCGGGCGTCCTTGCCTTTGACGGTGAGCGCGACGTCGTCGTGCCCGCCGGATCGGTCGTGTCGGTGACGATCGATGACGGCGGGCCGGTGCGCATCGACGTGGAGCGGGCCGTTCGGCTCGGCGCACAACGTCACGCGTTCGACGTCCGGGAGGACCATCATGGCCACTGAGTTCACGATGCCGAAGCTCGGCCTCACGATGGAAGAGGCGACGATTCTCGAGTGGTTGGTCGCTGATGGCCAGCCCGTCAGCGCGGGTGCCGCCGTCATGCGCATCGAGACCGACAAGGTGGAGACCGATGTCGAGATCTCGGCCGACGGTGTGCTCCACCACGTCGGCCGGCCCGGCGACGTGTTCGCCTGCGGTGCGGTGATCGCCTACGTGCTCGAGCTCGGTGAGGCACCGCCCGCATCGGGTCGACCCCTCCCGCCGCCGACGTCGGTCGCGTCGATGGCCGCGGCTCCGGTAGGCGTCGTCGCTCCGGCCGACGGCGGAGTCGAGCGCGTGCCGGTGCTCGGTGGCCGACTGCTCGCGTCGCCGAACGCCCGGCGCGTCGCCGCCGAGCGGGGCGTCGACGTCGCTGCGGTCGCTGGCACCGGTCCGGGTGGGCGGATCGTGTCCGAGGACGTCGAGTCGGCGGCCATGACACCGTCGCTGGTGCGCCCGGTCGTGGCCGCGCCGGCCGGCGCATCGGGCGCGGGATCGTCGGCCGTGGCCACGATGGCGGCGCGCAACCTCGCCGACCTGTTGGGCGTCGACCTCGCCGTCGTGCCACCCGACCCGGGCGAAGGGCTCGTCACCCGCGACGCGCTCGCCCGGTACGTGCGCCAACGACTCGCGGTTCAGGTGCCGGTGCCGGTGCCGCCGACACCCGCCCCGCTCCTGCAGACGCCGACCCGTACCGTGCGCCTCGCCGGCATGCGGGGCACGATCGCCCGCCGGATGCACTCGTCGTTGCGCGAGATGGCCCAGCTCACCCTGACGATGGACGCCGACATGGACGCCGTCGTCGCCGACCGGGAACGGCGCAAGGCGGCTGGTGCGGCGCCAGGGTTCACCGACTATGTGGTGGCTGCCGCGGCGCGGACGCTCGTGAACCATCCGAACGTGAACGCGCAGGTGGTGGGGGAGGAGATCGCGGTGCTCCCCGACGTGCACGTGGGGCTTGCCGTCGCGCTCGACAACGGGCTCGTCGTGCCCGTCGTGCGCCACACCGATCGGCTCACCCTCGAGGTGCTCGCCGCCGAGACCACGCGGCTCGCCACCGCCGCACGGGCCGGCCAGCTGGCGCCCGGCGACCTCGACGGCGGGACGTTCAGCGTTACGGCCCTCGGCATGTTCGGCGTCGATTCGTTCACGCCGGTGATCAACCCGCCGAACGCGGCAATCCTGGGCGTGGGTCGATTGCGCGACGACGTGGTCGTGGTCGACGGCGTCGTCGGCACCCGCAAGCGGTTGACGCTCAGCCTGACGTGGGACCACCGCGTCTTCGACGGTGCGCCGGCCGCCGAGTTCTGCCGGGCCATCGTCGCCGCTCTGGCCGACCCGGCGTCGCTCGGCTGACGGTTCGGGTGACCGACGGCTTCGGGCGACTGATCGCTTCGGCGTCGGGCGGCGAAGCCCCGTCAGGCCGGCCCGGCCCGCCCGTCGAGAAGCGTGGCGACCTGGGCGACGATCTGCTCGGCGGACGCGCCGGGCGTGAACACGGCGGCGACGCCGGCCTCGTGCAGCCGGACCACGTCGAGGGGCGGCACGATGCCGCCGACGATCACCGGGATGTCGACTCCGCGTGCGCGCACCTCCTTCACGACGAGCGGGGCGAGCGTCATGTGGGCGCCCGAGAGCATCGACAGGCCGATGGCATCGACGTCCTCATCGACGGCCGCAGCGGCAACGGTCTGCGGTGTCTGGAAGAGCCCGGTGTAGATCACCTCATAGCCGGCATCGCGCAGGATGCGGGCGACGACCTTGATGCCGCGGTCGTGGCCGTCGAGACCGACCTTGGCGACGAGGATGCGCTGGCCGGCCATCAGATCGTGGACCCAGGGACGGGGCTGGTGGTCACGGCGGCAGCCTAGGTGGTCGCGTCAGTCTCAAGAAACTATGCATGTTCCGCCGTACCCCGACGCCGACCTCGGTGGCGTCCGCCGGCGACCCCGGAGGCGCAAGGATGATCCGGTGACCGCCGCGCTACGCCAGTTCCTCGCCTCCCGATCGCCCCGCCGGTACGGCGAGCGTCCGACCCCGCTCCATCGCCTCGACCGGTTCTCGGCAGCGGTCGGCCGGGACGTGTGGATCAAGCGCGACGACCTCGTGAGCGTGGGCGTCGGCGGGAACAAGATCCGCAAGCTCAGCTACCTCGTGGCCGACGCGCTCGCCGTCGGCGCCGACCACCTCGTCACCGTCGGGGCGGCGCAGTCGAACCACGCCCGTTGCGTGGCGGCCGTGGCGGCGATGGAGGGCCTCGGGTGCGACCTCGTGCTCGGTGGCGACCCGGCCTCGCCGGCGGTCGGCAACCTCCTGCTCGACCATCTGTTCGGGGCCACCGTCCACCGGCCCGGCACCGACGCCTGGTCGGAGCTGGAGGCCATCTCGACGACGGTGGCCGACGAGCTGCGGGCCGCCGGGAAGCGGCCGTACGTGATGCCGATCGGCGGCTCCACGCCGATCGGCGCGCTCGGGTTCGTGGACGGCTACCTCGAGCTGTACGCCCAACTGGATGCGCTCGGTGTCGCACCGACGGCCATCGTCCACGCCACCTCGTCGGGCGGGACGCAGGCCGGCCTCGTCGTCGGCCGTCGTCTCGCGGCCCCCAGCGGCGGCGGCGCCCGACCGGCCGCGAGGATCGTGGGCGTCGGCGTGGCCAAGACGAGTGCCCACCTGGCGGGCGAGGTGGCTTCCATCGTCGAGGGCTGCATCGACCTCATCGGCGAATCGCCGGCGACCGACCCCGACATCGTCGTCGTGCCGGGGTACCTCGGACCGGCGTACGGCGAACCGACCGAGGGTTCGCTCGCCGCCCTGCGACTCCTGCTGCGCACCGAGGGCATCCTGGTCGACCCTGTCTACACCGCCAAGGCGTTGCACGCCGTCGTCGACCCTTCGTGGGGGCTGGGCGCGCCCGACACGACGGGCGCCTCCGGATCGATGTTCGGCGCCGGGCCGATCGTCTTCTGGCACACCGGCGGCCTTCCCGCGGTGTTCGCCCCGCAGTTCTCGTCCCACCTGCTCGACATCGAGTAGCTCTACGACCGCGAACCCTCGACCGCTACGCGACACGGCGGTCGGGCCCGCTCGTGAGCGCCGCGGCGTGAACGAGTTCGCAAGTCGAGGTTCAGGAACCGTCAGGCGTGTTGAATTCGCGGCGGTCGTGCCGATCGCGGGGACGTGGACTGCAGCTCGGTACGTCGACCCCGGGACGGGGTGCTCGCTCGCCGCGGTGGGCGACGCAACCGGCTGTGCACCGGCGTCGTTCTCGCATTGGTCGTGATGGTCACCGTCGTCACGACCCCCGTCGCGTCGGCCAGCTACTACTCGTCGACCAACTCGTCGGCGGACTTCTCCGCGGCCGGGTGCTTCCACCGCGCCAACGTGCAGAAGGGAACGGCCACGAGCACCGCCGAAGGGACGACGAGTGTCTCGATCGGTGCCGTCGACCCGACGAAGGCGTTCCTCGTCTTCACCAGCCGGCACAGTTCCAACCGCCCGGTGGGCTCCGAGATCGGTGGCCGGCTGGCGTCGGCGACCGCGATCGAGTTCATCCGCGTGTCCGACGAGAGCGCGCCGGTGACGATGACGATCGAGTGGTCGGTGATCGAGTACCCGTGCGGCGTCAACGTCCAGCGTGGATCCGTCTTCCAGAACGCGACCGCGATCGACTGGCCGATCACCCCGGTGGCGTCGGTGGCGCAGGCGTTCGTGCTGTGGTCGAAGACGACCGACCGGACGGACGTCATCTACAGCGACAACGACCCGGTCCTCGGTGAGTTGACGACGGTCAGCAACCTCCAGTTCCGCGTCAACGGCGCCGCGGCCAGTCACGTCATCTACTGGCAGGTCGTGGAGTTCACCGACCCGACCACGATCGCCGTGCAGCACGGCAGCACGTCGCTCGTCGGCACGGCAACATCGACGGCGGTCGCTCTGGCCTCACCGACCGCCCCGGCGCGGAGCTTCGTGCTCGTCGGTGGGCGCTCAACGCCCGTGGGAAACGATGTCGGCTCGGGTCTCGTGCGGGCGACGCTCGCCGGACCGTCCAGTCTCACCCTCGATCGCGGTGCAACGAACTACGACATCACCGAGATCGGATGGCAGGTGATCGAGCTTCGTGACGGGTCGTCGGTTCAGTCGGGCAGCGCCAGCTTTCCCACGGGCGTGGGCGCCGTCGTCGCGTCGATCGCCGCCGTGCCGCTCGCTCGCTCCACCGCCTTCGCGTCGGGGCAGACGGGCGGCGGCGAGAACGGCGGTCGCACCACCTATGTCGGCGACGACATCATCGGTGTCGCCGCCGCTGGCATGCGACTCACGACACCGACCCAGCTGACCCTGACGCGCGACAACACAGCGGGGGACGCCGACATCGCGTGGTCGGTCGTGTCGTGGGGTTGGCCCTGACCTGATCTGATCGGCTGAGATCCGGCGGCAGGATCAGACGGGCCGGTCGCCGGCTGCCGACGGCCCCGGTAGGTTGCCGACGGTGAGCATCGACGCACTCATCGCCCGCTTCGATGTCGACGACCCGGCGTTCATCGCCGACCCGTACCCGACGCTCAACGCCCTGCGCGAGGCGACGCCGATCTTCCGCAACGAGCGGACGGGCCAGTGGATGCTCACCCGGTTCGCCGACGTGTACGAGACGCTGCGCGACCGCCGCCTCGGCCGCAGCTACTCCCATCTGTTCACCCACGCCGAGGTCGGCCGCCCCGAGCCCGAGCCCCGATGGGCGGCGTTCCAGCAGCACGAGAAGTGGTCGCTGCTCTGTCTCGAACCCCCCGACCACACGCGCATCCGCCGGCTCGTCGCCAAGGTCTTCACCCCGCGGGCGGTGGCCGAGCTGCGCCCGACGATCGAGCAGTTCTCGAACGAGCTGCTCGACCGGTGCGTCGGGCGCGGCGCGTTCGACCTCCTCGCCGACTTCGCCCAGC
>JAYUAM010000923.1:0-7021 GCA_043741295.1 Acidimicrobiia bacterium | reverse complement strand
AACGCGACAGGACCGCGTTGTTGGCAACGTTCCCGGCGAGCCGCAACGAGTCGAGGAGCGGCACGCCGGCCCCGAGGGAGGATGCCATCGTGGTCGCCAGCCGCGCCACGGCGGCGGCGCGGAACAGCTCGCCGAAGATCGGCATGCGCAGGATGTAGCCGTCACGCCGCGCCATCACGGCGGGGCTGTTGCGCAGCTGGCGGAAGCCGAGGTACGCGCCGGCGAGCAACACGAGCATCACGATCGTGTTCGACCGGACGAAGTTGGACATGTTCATGAGCGACGCCGTGAGCCAGGGCAGATCGCCGCCCACCTGGTCGTAGAGCCCCTTGAACGTGGGCACGACGAACAGCAGCATCGCGATGAAGATCAACACGACGAGGGCGACCATCACGACCGGGTAGGCCATGGCCGACACGACCTTGCGACGAAGGCGGACGCGCGCCTCGCACAGGTCGGCGAGCTTCGACAGGCTGGCATCGAGCTTGCCGTTCGCCTCGCCGGCCTCGACCAGCGCCGTCGTGAGCGGCGTGAGCTTGTCCTCTTCCGCCCGGAACGCGTCGGCCAACGGCGAGCCGTTGACGACCTGATCGTGGATGCGCAGCAGCGCGTCGCCGATCGCCGATCCCGCCCGTTGACGGCCGAGCATCCGCAGGGCCCGCACGACAGGCAGGCCGGCGCTCTGGGTCGTGGCCAGGTTGCGGGCTGCCCACGCCACGTCCTTCATCTTCACCTTCGGCGAACCGAGGTGGAACTCCCGGCTCTTCATGCCGGCCGTGCGCGACTGGCGCAGTTCGAGCACGAGCAGGCCGTCGCCGCGGAGCGACGCCCGGGCGTCGGCCTCGGTCAGTGCATCGACGCTGCCACTCGTGGCTTCGCCGTTGCGTGTGAACGCCTCGTACAGGAACGTGGCCATCAGTTGATAACCCGCGCCAGTTCTTCGAGCGAGGTGATGCCGTCGAGCACGCGGCCGAGGCCCTCGCGGTACATCGGGACCATGCCCTCCTTCTCGGCCAGGCGGGCGAGCTCGGCGGCGTTCGACCCGAGCGACAGCGCGGTGGAGATCGCTTCGGTCATCTCGAAGACCTCGGCGATGGCCAGGCGGCCGTAGTAGCCCGTGCCGGAACAGCGGGCGCACCCCTTCTCGGCGGGACGGAAGATCTTGTCGGGCAGGTCGACGTCGCCCAGCGCGCGAAAGGAGTTGCGCGGCGTCGGGATCGACACGCGGCAGTACACGCACAGCTTGCGGGCGAGCCGCTGCGACAGCACGCCGCGCACGGCCGACGACACGAGGTACGGCTCGATCCCCATCTCGATCAGTCGCGTCGGCGCCATCACCGCGGTGTTGGCGTGCAGGCTGGCGAGGAGCAGGTGGCCGGTCAGCGCGGCTTCGACCGCGGTCGTCGCCGTCGTGGTGTCACGGATCTCGCCGACCAGGATGATGTCGGGATCGGATCGCAGGTAGGCCTTCAACGCCGACGCGAACGTGCGCCCGGCCTTGAGATCGACCTGCATCTGGATCACGCCGGGCAGCCGGTACTCGACCGGGTCCTCGATCGTGCAGACCTTGACCTCGGACGTGGCGATCTTGGCCAACGTCGCGTAGAGACTCGTCGTCTTACCCGAGCCGGTCGGGCCCGTCGCGAGGAGCGCGCCGTACGGCGCTGTTGCCAGGCGCTCCCAGGTCTGGCGGACGCGGGCCGAGTAGCCGAGCTGATCGAGGGTGACGATGTTGCGGGTGCGGTCGAGGATCCGCAGGACCGCGCCTTCGGCCCGCCACACGGTCGGCAGGGTCACCATGCGGATGTCGAGCACGCGTCCGGCGACCGTGGCGGTCATGCGGCCGTCCTGGGGCTGGCGACGCTCGGCCACGTCGAGCCCGCCGCGCACCTTCAGGTTGTTGATGATGCCCTGGCCGGCCGAGATCGGATAGCGCGCCACCTCGGTGAGCACGCCATCGACGCGGATGCGGATGCGAACGTGATCGTCGGCCGGCTCGATGTGGATGTCGCTGGCGCGGTTCGCCACACCGAGCTCGATCGTCTTGTTCACGATCTGGCTCACGCGTCCGTCACCGACGCCGTCCTCGTCCACCGTGACGTTCGGCAATTCCTCTTCGTCGGCGGCGAACTCGAAGCTGGCGAGTCGGTGCTCGGCGGCCGACAACGCCGTCTCGATGACCTCACGGTCGCCGACCAGGATGCGCACCGGTTCGGGGGCGAAGCGGCGCTTGATGTCGTCGATGAGGCCGAGGTTGTCGGGGTCGGCGACCGCCACCATGATGCCGGTCTCGTCCCGTCCGATCGGGATGACCGCGTGGGTGCGAGCAACCGCGAGCGGCAGACGCTGGAACCATCGCGGGTCGATGCGGTCAATGTCGATGTCGGCGGTGTCGTACCCCTGGTGCCACCAGGCCGCCCGCTCGAGCATCTCGACCGGCAGACCGGCCACGAGCGCGGCGCGCACCGGCGTGAGACCGCGCTGGTAGCCCACGACGATCGCCTGGCGTAGCGCGGCGGCGTCGACCTGGGCCTCCGAGGCGAGACAGACGAGCAGCCGGTCGGCGAGCGCTGCCGCTCCACTCTCGGTGACGCTCACGACGGGCCCGCGCTCACGGCGCCACGCCCGTCGCCGTCTCGCTCGTCGCCGACCCGGTCGTCGCCGGCGTCGCGCTTCCCGAAGCGGCCTTGGCGCCGGCCTTCCACACGAACGCGCGCATCGAGAGCCGGGCGCTGACACCTGTGCTCGTCGCGCCAGCACCCTTGTTCCAGGTGAGCTGAACCTTGTCGATGGACACGAGCCGCTCGATCGTGCGCACGCGCTCCAGGAACGCCGAGACACTGGCGTCGTCACCCGACACCGTGGCGTCGAACGAGAACGACGGCGTCGAGGCCGCGGTGACGGCAGGGGTCGCCACGTCACCGGAACCATCGGCAGGAACGGTCGTGCCGGGAGCCGACCCGCTCTTCGTCTCCGCCGGTGTATCCGATTCCGTCGCGGCCGACGAGACAGCCGCCTTGGCACCCTGCGGCACCGCCGCCGAGAGCACCTCCCAGCTGACGTTGGTCTCGGTGGCGAGGCCGGCGAGGGTGTCGAGCAGACTCTGCTCGTCCGGGGTTGACGGCATCGCGGTGACGAGTTCGTTCAACGCCGCGTCGAGCTTCGATCGGTTGACCTTGGCCTTGTTCGCCCGGGCCAGCTCGATGCGCTTGCTGTCGGTGTCGGTCCGGATCGCCTGCGCATCGCTCACGGCCGCGGCGCGTTGCGACCAGGCCAGGCGCCCGGGCACGGCGAGCAGGAAGAGCGCGCCCAGCACGCCGAGAAAGAGCTTGTTGCGCCGGTTCAGTTTCACTTCGCAATTCCCACGTTCTTCGGGGCGCGCACAGCGGCGATGGTGTCGTCCACCGGCTGGGTGACGACGAACGACACCCGCGTCACGTCGCTACCGCCGGCCGGTGCACCGCGCTCACAGTGCAGGGACGTCGTCCACGGCTCTTTGGCACCGAGCGCGCTCAGCGAGCGCAGCCAGCCGGCGACGGCGCCGTAGTCGCAGCCCTGCAGCGTGGCCGAGAACGTGGCGTTGACGGCCTTGCCCTTGTGCTCGACCGAGAGCGATTCAAACTCGGGCGGCGGGTCCTTCGGGCCCGAGTGACGAAGCTGGTCGATGAGCACGCCCCACTTCACGTCACCGGCGACGGCCTGCTTGTAGACGCGCTGGCCCGACAGGACCTGGCGATCGAGCGTGACGAACGGACGCAGGCTCGCCAACTGGCCCTCGACGTCGGCCCGTTCGGCCTTCGCCGCGGAGACATCGCGCTTGGCCATGATCACCGGAGCGATGAACGCCGCGAGGGCGGCAACCGCGCCGACACCGACGAGGGCGAGTCGGCGTCCCACCCGGCTGCGTTCGAACCGTCGGCGGACGCGTTCGGCGGCCAACGGGTCCGGGTAGTCGGCAAGCACCTGGACGGCCGGGTTGAACTGCGTCGCCAGGAGCGCGAGGTAGGCGCGGGGCCGGTCGGCGCGGGCGATGGCATCGAGCGACAGCCGCGGCATCGGTGCCGCCTTCGCCAGGAACGCCGAGTCGAGCAGCTTGCCCGCCAGGTTCGGCAGCGCGATGCCCTGCCCATGGACGAAGATCTCGGACGGCACGGACATGCCCTGGCGGGCCCAGAAGTCGGCGGTGCGGCGCACCTCGTCGCTGATCGCCTGCGAGTACTTGTCGACCGCGGCGGCCGCGACGGGATCGAGGCGGGTGCCGCCCCGCGAGATCGTGACGAGGCGCTCCTCCGGACTCTGCTCACCGTCGGACAGCGCGTCGCGCACCGTGGCCAGCCCACCAGCGGCGAGGGAGCGGGAGGCGATCGCCGCGCCGCCGACAGCCAACAGCAGCTGGGCGCCGCCGTCGCGCAGCCCGAGGTACAAGCCGTCGTCGGTGACGAGCATCGGCGCCGGCACGAGCTTGGCCGACGGCAGCTGGATGAGGTGCCACAGCTCGCCGACGGCGACGCGATCGGCGGCAGCGACCGTGGCCTGGTAGGTGCCGTCACCGCGCGAGGGCACGACACGGGCGGCGACGAGCGCCGTCCCGGGCGCCATCGGCAAGGTGTCCTCGACCGCGTCGAGCAGGCCGGCGCGCAGTGCCGCCGTCGGCAGATTCGGCAGCGGCATCCGGCGCAGGTGGAAGTCGGCCTCGGACCACACGACCGTGATCGCGCCCTGCGGGCGCGTGGCCAGGAACTGCTGGAAGGCGTCGGCCGCGCTGTGACCGTGGTAGCTGGCGAACGAGGCGACGGCATCGTCGACGGCTTCGACGACCCGGACGGTCGACCCGTCGATGTCGACGCCGAAGCGCCGCCCGGTCAGCGGGTGCGCTTCTGCCGGGCGCGGCGGCGCGGCCCCGGTCGCCGATGTGCCGGACGCGCTCGTCGCCGGGCGGGACGCCGGTTGGAGCCGGCCGAGGAAGTCGTCGGTCTTGCTCATCGATCACCTGAGAACGGGATTGGGTCCGCGTCGGCGCGGCCACTGTTGGACAACGATGCTTCGACGGCCGCCAGCCGACCGGCGCGGCGACGCTCGACCGCGCGATCGAGGCCGTCGTCGCCGTCGAGCACCGCGCGGCGCAGCTCGGCGGCGGTCGGCAGCCCGATCAACGTGGGAATGTCGAGGTCGAGCAGACGCAACATCGCCGACTCGGGAAGGCCCCACGCGATGACGACGCGGATCGGCGCCCACGAGCGGGCCTGAGCGATGGCGTGCACGTCGGGCGCCCGTTCCGCGAGCACCACGAGCGGCGTCGGGTCGTCGACCTTCGGGCGGGCGAGAACTTCGATGCCGAGCTCGCTCGCCAGCCGGCGCTGCAGCGGGCCGTCGCCGAGGATGTAGGCGAGCACGGTCGCCCCAGCCACTGCGGGCGGGCTCGGCGGGGTGTCGTTGGGGGTGTCGAGATCCGGCATCGTTTCCATGAACTGTCAATTTCGGTGTATGGCCAGGGGCGTCCTATCGGCGCTGAACTCGGCGAATCGAGGGCTCCGGTCGAACGCGAACCGTGAGCTGTCCGGGTCCGCAACCGGCTACGCCCCCGCGTCCATATGGTTCGGCTCGTGGCCGGCAGCATCACCTTTCCTGGACCGCCCGCGCCGGCAGTCCCGATCGAGGTCGTTGCCGTCGTTGAGGACGTGAGTGTTTTCGCCGAGTTCGCCCGGTTCCCCGGCGCCATCGACGTCGTCGTGATGCAGGCCGGCGGCCCGGCATGGCTTCCCCCCGTCGGTACCGCGTGGTGGCTCGTGTCGCCCCACGGCCACCGGGTCGCCGCCGTTCCGATCGTGTGCGACGTGACTCCTGCGGGCCGGACGGACGGCCGCTTTGAGGTGCACCTCGCCGTCGGCCGGCGCGACGCCTGGCTCGTGCACTCGGGCGACGGGTGGCTGCTCCAAGCGACCTCCTTCCCCGAAGGCGACGGGATCGAAGCGCTGCTCCTGCGCGTCACCGAACCCACGCGTCGACGGTCCGGCACCCAGCTGACCTTCGCCGTCGACCAGGTGTGGGCACCGCTCATGCGCGGGGCCAACGAGGTGCGCTTCGCCGACGTGCCCGGGCACCCGTCCGGCGTCGTCGAGCGCTGCGTCGAGTCGAACGACGGCGCGCCGCGCATGGTCGTCGCCGTGCACGTGCCAGCGGACCCGTGGTTGAACGTGGGTGCCGTGTACCGACTCCAACCGACGATCAGCCCCGAGCTGCACCTGGTCGCCGACCGCGACTGAGCGCCGAGAGCGACACGTCGACGAGCGAGGGCGGCGTAGGGTCCGGCGGTGATCAACGCCGACGACCCGCCGTTCATCGTCGGCACGACCTCGACGGCGCTCGGCATGTTCGGCGCGTCGCCCGGGTCGGACTGGGCGAGCTGGGAGCACTCCCGCCGGGCCGCACTCTCGGGCGACGGTGCCGGCGGGCTCACGCGCTACGGCGAGGACGCCGCGCTCCTGGCCGAGCACGGCATCGGGCATCACCGGGTGGTCATCGACTGGACGACCGTGGCACCGCGAGCAGGTCGACTCGATGCTGGCGCGCTCGAACGCGAGCGTGAACGCCTCCAGGTCCTCGTGGACAACGGTGTGCGGCCATGGGTGGCGTTGCACCACGTGGCGCTGCCCGGGTGGTTCGTCGACCTCGGGGGGTTCGCCGACGACCGCGCCCGCGGCACGCACTGGCCGCGCTTCGTCGACGAGGTCGCCCAGACGCTGGGCGACCTCGTGACCGGTTGGTTCCCGATCCTCGAGCCCACCGGGTGGGCGATGGCGGGACACCTGCACGGCCGGCGCCCCCCGGGCCGTACGGACCCGGAGGCGTTCGCGAAGACGCTGCGCGGCGTCTGGCTCGCCTGGCTCGACGCGTGGCGCCAGTTGCGGGGCGGCGGCGCGCCGGTCGCCACGGCGATCGACCTCGTGCCGGTGCGCGCCAGTGACGAGACGATTCCCGCGGGGAAGAGCGCCCGCTGGCTCGACCGCATGATCTGGCAGGT
>JAYUAM010000922.1:0-2982 GCA_043741295.1 Acidimicrobiia bacterium | reverse complement strand
GACCCCGACACGTATCGTCGCCGGTATCGCACCGCAACCGTGCACGGCAACCGAGCCGACAGCGAAGGAGCCCTCGACGAACTCGTCGCCGCGGTCCGCGCCGACCACGATCCGCCAGACCCGCTCCGTGCTCGACCGTTACCTCCATCCGCACCTCGGCAGCCTCCGGGTCGGCGAGGTCACCCCTGCGGTGATCGATGCCTGCTACGCCCGCCTGCGCCGTGGTGGCGGTACTCGCGGTCAGCCGCTATCGCCGGGCACACTCGCTCGCATCCACGTCGTGTTGCGGTCCGCGTTCGCGCAGGCGGTCCGCTGGGGATGGGTGTGGGATAACCCGGCCGAACGCGCGCACCGCATCGTCGCCACGCCGCGCGAGCTGGAGCCGCCGTCACCGGCAGAACTCAGCGAGCTGTTCGCCGCGATCGTCGGACGCGATCAACAGCTGCACATGTTCGTCGTGCTCGCCGCCGTGACCGGCGCGCGACGAGCCCAACTGCTCGGACTGCGATGGCACAACGTCGATCTCGCGCATGGTCGCGTCGCGTTCTGCGCCGGCTGGGTCGAAGGCCCCAACGGACCGGTCCTCGCCGACACCAAGACCAAACGCCGCCACATGGTCGACCTCGACGTGGCCACCGTTGCACTGCTGTGCACGCACCATGACAGCGTCGGCGATGCAGCAGTCCCCGACCACTTCGTGTTTAGCGACGACGACGGGGTGACCGCATGGAAGCCAAACCGGGTGACCAAGGCGTTCGTGCGCCATCGACGCGCCGCTGGTCTGCGCCCGTTCCGGTTGCATGACCTTCGGCACTTCATGGCCACCGAGATGCTCCAGGCTGGCATCCCGCTGGCTACCGTGGCCCGCCGACTGGATCACCGACGGGTCTCCACCACCCTTGACCGCTACGCCCACGCTGTCCCCGGTGGCGCCGCCACCGCCGCCACCGCGCTGCGAGCGATCATCGACCACGCCCGCTGACCGGTGCCAACGGCGGGCCGCGCCCCCTCGCGGCCGCTTCGCGCTGCGCGCGCTCCGCGCCTGGACTGATCGAGTTCGCCAGACTCCGCAGCGGACCGAAGCGTCATCGAAAACAACGACCATCGGCTCTCCCGAGCGCGGCGATGTGGCAGTGGGAGCAGCACTCGTTGGACTCGCGGGCGTCGTCCTTGGCGTGCTGATCGGCTTCGTCGTGTCGCTTGTGACAGCACGCCAGCAGCGCGAGCACGAGCGTCGCGAGCGGGAACGTGCGGCGAAGGCAGCGACATATGTCGACGTGCTCGCCTACTTGTGGGAGGGTCGGCTGTATGCCGAGCGGATCTCACCCGTGTTCGGTGCCGACCTGGACGAGCCGGCGCCGACGCCAGGGCTCGCCGAGACCACGCGCATGCTGGCGCGCTTGGACGCGTTCGCGTCTCCGGCCATTCGTGCGGCCGCGCAGAACTACACACGGCTGATCAAACGAGTGCGTCCACCAGGCGATGACGTTACGGCGTGAGGGCCGCGCCCAAGAGGCCGGCAGCCCGGTGGCGCATCCGGTCGGCGACTGGAAGGCGCGCAGCGCCGCAGACGAAGCGCTCGTCGAGGCCTGGGAGCCGCTCGCCGATCTTGTGCGCGGCGAGCTGCACGGACTCGGATAGCTGCAGCCAAGGACGACGACCGTCGGGGGAGTGCGCCGGCCAGGAGGAGCACGTCAAGAGTCTGGCGGAGCAGCTTCATGCTTGGACCGCGATCAACAGGCCGATGGCGATCGAGATCGCCGGATCGAGCCAGTACCAGCCGCCAGTGGCCGCGATCACGACGCCGGTGGCGGCGACACCGAGCGAGGCGGCGGTGTCGCCCGCCATATGCAAGATCGCCGAGCGCAGGTTCAGGTCCTCGCCGTGGCCGTGCCCGGCGTGGGAGTCCCGAAGGACGAGCACGGCCTCGAGGTTGCAGGCGGCGGCGCCGAGCGCGACCGCGACGACGATCGCGCCGTTGACGGGTGTCGGGTTGAGGAGCCGTCGGATGGCTTCGTAGGTGACGAGGGCGGTGACGACGAGGATGCTGGTTGCGTTCGCCTGCGCCGCGATGACCGTCGCGCGGTGGTAGCCGAAGGACCGCTGACGGTTGGCGGGACGCCGCGCCAGGCGCACGGCGACCAGTGATGCGGCGACGGCGGCGACATCGGTGAGGTTGTGGCGGCGTCGGCGATGAGGCCGAGCGAGTGAGCGATGAACCCGAGGACGACTTGTGTGGCGACGATCACGATGTTGAGCCACATCGCGACTCGCAGCTTCGTCTCGCGTCGACGGCTCACGCCGGCCCTGGTCGCGTGATCCTGGCCGTCGTCGTGGTCGTGGTCGTGGCTCATCGGTGTTCGTGCGCCTCGTCGTCATTGCAGACGAGCTCGCCTGCCCAGGCTTCCTTGCCCTCGCTGATCGCGAAGACGGCGATGACGAACCCGGCGACCGCGTCGATCCACGACCATCCCGTCACCTGATAGCCGACGAGCCCGGCAAGCGTCGACACCGACAACAGGGCGCACAACCGTGTTTCGTTGGCATCGGCGACAACAAGTTTGCTGCCCAGGCGCTGACCGACATTTCGCTTCGAACGGGCGAGGAGCGGCATGACCACGACCGATGCCGCGGTGATCGCGATACCGGCCGGCGAGGAGGTCGGTCGGGCGTCGGTTGCGAGGTCTCGTATCCCTTCGACGACGACATAGGCGGCGAGCGCGAAGAACGTGATTGCGACGATCCGCAACGCTCGCCGCTCAGCGTCGTCGCCGGCATCGGCGCCGGCGAGCTCGCCTCGCAGATGACGGACGACAACGAAGGCGGCGATGACCTCGATCCCGGAGTCGAACCCGAAGCCGGTCAACGCCACCGACCCGGCAATCAACCCAGCCGTCACCGCGGCGACCCCTTCGACCACGTTGTAGCCGATCGTTAGCACGCCCAGACGCAGGGCTCGGCGACCGAGATCCGATGTAGCCG
>JAYUAM010000921.1:0-1083 GCA_043741295.1 Acidimicrobiia bacterium | reverse complement strand
AAGTCGAGGATCGACCACAGGTCGCCGAGCCCGTTCTCGATCGGTGTGCCGGTGAGAGCGATGCGCGAACGCGCCGGGAGCCGGCGCAGTTGCTGGGCCGTGTCACTGGCCGGGTTCTTGATGGCCTGCGCCTCGTCGAGCACGATCCGCGACCAGGTGGTGGCGGCCAGGGCGTCGATGTCGCGCAGCGCTGTGGCGTAGGTCGTGATGACGACGTCGGCCTTGGCGATCTCGCGGTCGAGCGCCGTCTTCGACAGCCGTGTGGCGCCGTGATGGATGAGCACGCGCAACCCGGGGGTGAAGCGCGCCGCCTCGGCCGCCCAGTTGCCGACCACGGCGGCCGGCGCGATGACGAGCGCCGCACCCTCGCCCGCGGTGCGGGCCAGGTGGGCGAGCACCGTGGGCGTCTTGCCGAGGCCCATGTCGAGGGCGAGGCAACCGCCTAGCTCGGCGGCGTCGAGGAAGCCGATCCAGGCCAGCGCCTCGGCCTGGTAGGTGCGCAGCTCGCCTTCGAACCCCTCGGGGCTGGTCACCGGCGCGATGGAGGCCCGGCTCGCCCGCTCGACGATGTCGTTGGCCCAGCTGTTGCCGTGGACGACGACACCGCCCGCCAGGCCCGAGCCGTCGAGCCCCATGCTCAGGCGCAGGATCTCGGCGCCCGTGAGCTTCGTCGTCGACTCGCGTTCGGCGAGCGCCGCGGCCGCCTGCACCAGGTCGGCGCGGTCGACCTCGACCCACTTCCCGCGCGACTGCACGAGCGGGCGGGCCTGTTTGGCCAGGTGGGCGATCTCGGCCGCCGTCAGCTCGACGTCGTCGAAGAGGACCGACCAGGCGACGTTGCTCAGCTGATGGGCCCCGACGACGCTGCCGCCCGGCGTCTCGGCGAACAGGCGCAACGACGGGGTGGCCTTGCGTCGCGACAATGCGGGCACCCGAACGTCGAACCCGACGGCCGAGAGCGTCGGCCCGAGCACGGTCATGAACGCCCAGGCCTCGTCCTGGCTGAGGGCCACGTGCCCGCGGTGGCGGATGCCGGCCCGGTCGATCGCCGGGAAGAGCCGGCCGAGGCGGTCCCACTCGGCC
>JAYUAM010000920.1:0-1084 GCA_043741295.1 Acidimicrobiia bacterium | reverse complement strand
CCAGCGTCCCACTGACCAGTCGGTTCGCCGCTTCGGCGAGCTCGGTCGCCTGATGCGCGATCATGCCGGGCAAGACGAGCCCGACCGTGATCGTGAGCATCGCGACGGCAACGAAGATGTCCTGCAAGATGCTGATCAGGCGCGGCTCGGCGCTCACGTTCCGAACCGCCAGGAAGTAACCGGCGCCGTCGAGCCCGAGCACCGCGAGCATGGCTCCGGTCAGCTTCAGCTGGAGCGAACGCCGGACGGTCTTTGGGCCGCCTCGGCGGTCCCGCCACTGGCGCCAGGCGTAGGCGACGGCGCCGGAGTAGGCAAGGCCCAGGCCGGCCAGCACGGTCGGGAGCCCGAACTGCTCGAACCCGAACACGGCGCTGATGCCCCACGCGCCAGCGGCAAACAGCCCGACCGAGATCGTGCCACGAGGCGCACGGTAGAGCCTCGGACGATCGGGTTCGTTGCGTCGCAGCAACCACACCGCGACACTCGGCAGACAGATGCCGATGAGGTACGCGAAGTTGGCCGCCGCGATGACCCACACCGGGTCGCCGCCGACGAGAAACGCCATCGCCATCACCCCGGTGACCGCAGACGCCACCCACGGCACGTCGGTTCGAGTCCGGCGGGCCAGGCTCCGGGGCAGCAGACCGTCCTCCGACAGTTGGGAGAGCGTACGGGCGACACCCGTGACCGGCGTGAGGGTTCCGTGGAACATGTTGAGGACCATGAACCACACGGCGCCAGCGCGGGCCATCCCGCCGAAGAGCGGCGCGAACGTCGGGCCGAGCGCCCGGGTGAGGTCCCCCGTGAGCGTCTCTGGTCCGAGCACGCCCAGCCACACCACCGGCAGAACCAGGAAGTACAGGGTTGCCATGCCTGCGCTGGCGAACATCGCTCTCGGCACGTTCTTGGCCGGGTCGATCGTCTCGCCGACGTGACACGCCGCCGCCTCGAAGGCAGGGGCGGCGAATCCGATGAGGTACAACCCGGCCATCGCACTGGTGAAGTGACCGAACGCGCCCCCGAACGGTGCTTTCAGGTGGAACGATGTCGCGCGGTGCCAGTCCACGGAGCCTGCAAACACGGG
>JAYUAM010000919.1:0-2986 GCA_043741295.1 Acidimicrobiia bacterium | reverse complement strand
AAGGCCGATTGGGTCACGTTCGCCGGAGAACGACTGCGCACCCAGCTCGGCGTTCCCTTCGAGGGTGACCTCGACTTGACCGCAACCGAGAACGGGATCACCAGCCACCTGAGCATCCTCGGCCTCCACCTGTTGGCGTTCAGCGCCTCCTGTCCGACTCCCGGGACGTGCGACGGCGGCGGCCAACGACCGCCCGAGAGCCGCGTGGCGACGACTGCGGTTGCGGCGTCCAGCACGACGCAGGGCCCGCCGAACGTGCCGCTTCCGCCCGGAATCACGACGCCAGACCTCGGCAACTTCCAGGACGCCGATTCGCTCGTGGCCGCATTGACGGCCCGTGGACCACTCGACAACGAAACCCCAGCGGCCGTCGCCGCCGGGCGCGCACCGGGTCGATCGATCTGTGCCGACATCCTCGCCGGACGGGAGCCGGACGCCGGGACGCTCATCCACCAGGCCGCCGCCGGCTACGGGAACGACGGCGGCGTGGTGCTCGTCCTCCAGCGAGCCGACGGGTCAGCCGAAATGCGCCTCTACTCGACCGGGGCTGCCGATCCCGCGACGGGTGGCTGCCGTCAGCTCCTCATGGTTCCACTCGGCTGACAACGGCGCGCCGGGTCAGCATCGGAGCGATCGTCACCGAGCGCGCGAGCGGTGTCGACGTGAACTGTCCCGGATCAAGGACGTATGCGTCTCCAGATCGGGACAGTTCGCCAGCGCCTGAGCGTTCGCCGGCGCGCCTGAGGGTTCGTCAGCGCCAGCGCCAGCGTGAGCGTCAGCGCGTCAGCGCGTCAGGACGGTGCAGGTGCTCAGGCCGGGGGCGCCGTAGACCTGGGTGAACGCGGTCTGCGGGTCGTTCGGTACCCGGCGGCCGTCGGCGCGGCCTTGCAGTTGCAGCGTGCACTCGATCACCTGGCGCAGCCCGCTCGCCCCGATCGGCTCGCCGTTGGCGATGCAGCCGCCGTCGGTGTTCACCGGCAGGCGCCCCTCGATCTCCAACGCGCCACTCATGATCAGGTCGGCCTGCTCGCCGTGCTCGCACAGACCACACTCGGCGAGGTGCATCAGCTCGGCGCCGGCCTCGGTGTCCTGCACCTGGGCGACGTCGATGCCGCCCGGCGCGACATCCGCCGTCTCGAATGCAGCGCGCGCCGCGAACTCCGTGGCCGCCGGTGTGATCTCGGCGGCGAGCGACGGGCTGAACACCTCGAACGTGCCGTAGCGGCGCGTCCGGAACTCGACCGACTTGAGGAACACGGGGTCGGGTCGCAGCTGCCACGCCCGCTCGGGCGAGGCGAGGATCAGCGCGGCGGCGCCCTCGCTCGGGCTGCAGAACATGTACTTGGTCAACGGGTCGTTGACCATCTCGGCGTTGGCGATCTCGTCGGCGCCGAGTGGGTTTCGCCGCCAGGCGTTCGGGTTGCGGGCGCCGTTGCGCAACGCCTTCGACGACAGCTCGGCGAGCAGGCGCGGGTCGAGGTCGTGCTGGGCGAGGTACGGCGAACCCGATATCGGGCCATTGCAGACCGGCATCGGCGAGGGCGGCCCGGGCGGCGACGGCGGCCATGTCGCGTGCCGACGTCGGGAACCGGCCGAACGGGTGCATCCCCACCCCGACGATGGCGACATCCATCATGCCCGCTCCCTTCGTACCGGGCTCGTGCGCGCCCGTCTCATGCCGGCTCGAACCAGAACGCCAGCCACGACGGATCGTCCACGTCGAGCGGACCGACCGCGAGCCGGACGGCGTCGCCGATCTTCCACGACTCCACTGCCTTGCCGGCGAGCCGCGCCTCGACGCGCACGGTCCCGAGATCGACGTAGGCGAGGGCGAACGGCGTGAACACCTTCGGCGCACGGAACGGTGCCTTGGGGGCGAACCGCTGCACGGTCCACGTCCACACCGTGCCAGTGCGCGGTAACGTGACCGGGCCGACAGCCTGGCCGCCACACCGTGGGCACGACGCTTGCGCCGGAAACGTGTCGGTGGAGCACTCGGTGCAGCGGCTGCCGACGAGATGCGGGCCGCTGTCGGTCGCACCTGCCAACGTGACGAGACCCTCTAGGTTCGAGTGCACGACCGAGGCGGCCACACAGCGATGCTACGTTGACTTTCTTTAGAGCACATAGTCCCCGACCGCCCGCCATGCGACCGGCGTCGGGACATCGCAGAGGGGGCCTCATGGATCTCGGACTCGCGGGCAAGACCGCACTCGTCACGGGGGCGAGCCGGGGCATCGGACGCAGCATCGTCGAACGGCTGCTGGCCGAGGGCATGCACGTCGCCTTCACGTCGCGAAGCGCCGAAGGCGTCGCCGAGGCCCAACGGGCGCTGGGCGCGAACGCCTCCGGCACCGCGGTCGACTCGGAGGATCTGGGCGCGGTGGCCGGCTGGGTCGACGCCGTCGCCCGCACGCGCGGCAGCATCGATGTCGTCGTGCCGACGACGAGTGCCAAGGGTGGCATCGAACCGACGCCGGCCGGCTGGCAGCGCAGCTTCGACGCCGACATCCTCGGCACCGTCGCAGTGATCGATGCCGCGCTCCCCCACCTGCGCGCCGCTGGCGGTGGCAGCATCGTGCAGCTCGGCACGACCGCCTCGGTGGAGCACCACCACTTCCCGGGCGGTGGCTTCAGCTATGGCGCGATGAAGGCCGCACTCGTCAACTACATCTCGCACCTCGCCAAGGAGATCTACGCCGACGGCGTCCGGGCCAACGTGGTGTCGCCCGGCCCGGTGTACATCGACGGCGGTTCGTGGGAACGGATCAAGACCCGCCTTCCCGACTACTACGCCGAGCACGTCGCCCAGCATCCGGCGGGGCGCCTCGGCCGACCCGACGAGGTCGCCAACGTGGTCGCCTTCCTCGCCAGCCCGATGTCGTCTTGGGTGAACGGCCAGAACATCGTCGTCGACGGCGGCTTCACCCGCCGCGTCGCCTACTGAAGCCAGTGTCGGCCTCGCGGCAACGCTCCGGCCCGACGT
>JAYUAM010000918.1:0-7037 GCA_043741295.1 Acidimicrobiia bacterium | reverse complement strand
GTATCTCGGCTCGGTGGTTCCTTATTCGGACAACTTCTTCGCCACCCTGAACTCCGCTGTTTTCAGCGATGGTTCCTTTGTTTATATTCCCAAGGGCGTTCGCTGCCCGATGGAGCTTTCCACCTACTTCCGCATCAACGCCGCCGATACCGGCCAGTTCGAGCGGACGCTCATCATCGCCGAAGAGGGCGCCTACGTCAGCTACCTCGAAGGCTGCACGGCCCCGATGCGGGACACCAACCAGCTCCACGCCGCGGTGGTCGAGCTCGTCGCCCTCGACGACGCGCAGATCAAGTACTCCACGGTGCAGAACTGGTACCCGGGCGACGCCGAAGGGCGCGGCGGCATCTACAACTTCGTCACCAAGCGGGGCAAGTGCGCTGGGACGAACTCGAAGATCTCCTGGACCCAGGTCGAGACCGGCTCGGCCATCACCTGGAAGTACCCGGGGGTCATTCTCCAGGGCGACAACTCAGTCGGCGAGTTCTACTCGGTTGCCCTCACGGCCAACCACCAGCAGGCCGACACCGGCACGAAGATGATCCACATCGGGCGCAACACCCGCAGCACGATCGTCTCCAAGGCCATCTCCGCCGGCCATGGCCAGAACACTTACCGGGGCCTCGTGAAGGTCCTCGACTCGGCGAGCGGCGCTCGCAACCACACCCGATGTGACTCGCTGCTCCTGGGCGGCGACTGCGGCGCCCATACCTTCCCCTACGTCGAGGTGAAGAACCCGACCGCGCAGGTCGAGCACGAGGCGTCCACCTCCAAGATCGGCGAGGACCAGCTTTTCTACTGCCGCCAGCGCGGCATCCCCGAGGAGGACGCGGTGTCGATGATCGTGAACGGCTTCTGCCGTGAGGTGTTCAAGGAGCTGCCCATGGAGTTCGCGGTCGAAGCCCAGAAGCTGCTCAGCGTCAGCCTGGAAGGGAGCGTCGGGTGATGCTGCGGATCGAGAACCTTCACGCCAGTATCGGTGGCAACGAGATCCTCCGGGGTGTGAACCTGGAAGTTCACGCGGGCGAGGTGCACGCGGTCATGGGGCCCAACGGCTCGGGCAAGAGCACTCTCGCCCAGGTGCTCGCCGGCCGCGAAAATTATGAGGTCAGCGGCCGGGTGTTCTATGAGGGCGGGGATCTGCTCGCCCTGTCGCCCGAGGAACGCGCCGCCGCCGGTGTGTTCCTGGCCTTCCAGTACCCGGTGGAGATCCCCGGGGTGGGGAACCTCTACTTCGTGCGCACGGCGCTCAACTCGCTGCGCCGCCGGCAAGGACTCGACGAGCTCGACGCGCTCGACTTCTTGTCCCTCGCCAGGGAGCGGATGCGCCTCGTCGAGATGGACGAGAGCTTCATGAGCCGCTCCGTCAACGAGGGGTTCTCGGGCGGCGAGAAGAAGCGCAACGAGATCTTCCAGATGGCGGTCCTCGAGCCGAAGCTCGCCATCTTGGACGAGACCGACTCGGGCCTCGACATCGACGCCCTACGGGTCGTGGCCCAGGGGGTGAACGCGCTGCGGAGCGAGGGCCGGGCCATGTTGGTCATCACCCACTACCAGCGGCTGCTCGACTACATCGTTCCCGACGTCGTGCACGTCTTCGCCGACGGGCGGATCGTCCGTTCCGGCGACAAGGACCTGGCGCGCGAGCTCGAACAGCACGGCTACGCCGGCCTGGACCAGCGCGCAGCCCCGGATCCGACGACCGCGCCAGTCGGAGCGACGCCGTGAGCGCCACGGCCACCACCGCCTCGCCCCGGGGCCTCGCGGGCCTTGCCGCGCTTAAACCTGTACCCGAAGGCCACCAGCCGGGCTGGCTCGGGGGGATACGTCGCGCCGGCCTCGAGTGGGTGACCGAGCATGGGTTCCCGACACTCAAGGACGAGGACTGGAAGTACACGCGGGTCGGGCCCATCCTCGACGTCCCGTTCGAGCCGGCCGTAGGCGGGATGAATCACCGGCTGTCGTCGAGCGCGATCGACGAACTCGCGGGCGACCTCGGCGGCACGCGGCTGGTCTTCGTCAACGGCTACTTCGCTCCCGAGCTGTCATCGCTGACGACGCTTCGCGAAGGCGCCACGGTGACCAGCCTCGCCTCGGTGCTCGCCGAGGACGCCGAACGTCTCGAACCGTTCCTGTCGCGCCCGCTCCCACCGCAACACCACGCCTTCACCGCGCTCAACGCCGCGCTTGCCGAGGACGGGGCGTTCATCCAGATCCCGCCCGACACCACCATCGCCGCGCCGATCCACCTGGTGTTCGTCTCCGACGCCGGCACCTCCCCTGTGGTGTCGAGCCCGCGGTCGGTGGTGCTCGCCGGTGCCCGAAGCCGGGCGACGATCGTCGAGACCCACGTCGGAAGTGGCGGCGTGTACCTCACGAACGCGGTCACCGAGGTGATCCTCGGCGACGGCGCCCGGGTCGAGCACTACAAGGTCCAGGACGAGGCCGACACCGCGTTCCACCTCGCGGCCCTGCATGTGCGACCCGGTCGCGACAGCTGCTTCTCCACCCATGGGCTGGCCCTCGGCGCGACGATCGCCCGCCACGAGGTCTGGGTGCGGCTCGAGGCCGAGGGGGCGGAGGTGACCCTTAACGGCTTGTACCTGCCCGCGGGGAACCAACACCACGACAACCCGACGTTGATCGAGCACGTCGCGCCACGCTGCACCAGCCGCCAGCTCTACAAGGGCGTCCTGGGCGGGCATGGCCGCGGGGTGTTCAACGGGCACATCGTCGTGGGCCCTGACGCGCTGGGGACCGACGCCAGCCAGACGAACAAGAACCTGCTCCTCTCCGACACGGCAGAGGTCGACACGCGGCCGCGGCTTGAGATCCTCACCGACGACGTGCGCTGCACGCATGGGGCCGCGGTGGGCCAACTCGACGAGGACGCCGTGTTCTACCTGCGCTCGCGGGGTGTGCCCCACCAGGAGGCCCGGGGCGTGCTCACCTACGCGTTCGCGGGCGAGATGCTGGCGCTCATTCAGGTGGGGCCACTGCGGTCCCATGTCGAGAGCAAGGTCGCCGAGCGGCTGCGAGCCGGCCGTGTGGAGGTGCGGAGATGACCGCGGTGCAGGCGAGTGCGCTTGTCCCTGGTCCCGGCTACGGCGAGGCCACCGGGAACGGCTCGGCCGGCTTCGTCGACGGCGTCCGCCGGCAGTTCCCGATCCTGCGGGAAGCGCCCTACGCCAAGCCCCTCGTCTACCTCGACAGCGCGGCGACCAGCCAGAAGCCCCAAGCGGTCATCGACGCGATCTCGGGGTTCTACGCGAAGGACAACGCCAACGTGCATCGGGGCGTGCACTACCTCTCCGAGCGGGCCACCGAGGCATACGAGGGCGCCCGGATCAAGGTCCAAGGGTTCCTCAACGCCGCGCACGCCGAGGAGATCGTCTTCACCCGGGGCACCACCGAGTCCATCAACCTGGTGGCGCAGACCTACGCCAAGACCCATCTCGGCGAGGGCGACGAGGTGCTCATCACGGCGATGGAACACCACTCCGACATCGTGCCCTGGCAGATGATCTGCGCCGAGCGAGGGGCACGGCTCCGGGTGGCGCCCATCGACGATGCCGGCGAGCTTCTCCTCGACGAGTTCGACGCTCTCGTCGGGCCGAGGACCAAGCTCGTGGCCGTCACCCACGTCTCGAACGTGCTCGGCACGGTCAACCCGATCCGGCGGATCACCGAGATCGCCCACGCCCGGGGCGCTCGCGTGCTCGTCGACGGCGCCCAGGCCGCGCCCCACCTCAACGTCGACGTGCAGGCGCTGGGCTGTGACTTCTACGCGCTGTCGGGCCACAAGATGTACGGCCCCACCGGCATCGGCGTGCTCTACGGCCGCAGCGAGCTGCTCGAGGAGATGCCCCCCTACCAGGGGGGCGGCGACATGATCGCGTCGGTCAGCTTCGAGAGCACCGTCTACAACAAGGTCCCCTACAAGTTCGAGGCGGGCACCCCGGACCTGGCTGGCGCGGTCGGGCTGGGGGCGGCCATCGAGTTCCTGGAGGGCCTCGGCCATGAGGCGCTCGCGGCCCACGAACACGACATCCTTGCCTACGCCATCGAAGCGCTCTCATCAGTCCCCGGCCTCCGCCTCGTCGGCACGGCCCGCGCCAAGGCCAGCGTGATCTCGTTCCTCTTCGACGGCGTGCACCCCCACGACATCGGCACGATCCTCGACCGCCAAGGCATCGCCATCCGCGCCGGTCATCACTGCGCCCAGCCCCTGATGAGCCGCCTCGGCGTCGCCGCCACCGCCCGCGCCTCGCTGGGCTGTTACAACACGCGCCAAGACATCGACGCGCTCGTGGCCGGCCTCGACACCGTCCGGGAGACGTTCCGATGAGCAGCGACCTCCAAGGTCTCTACCAGGACGTGGTCCTCGACCACGGCCGCCATCCGCGGAACTTCCGCAAGCTCGACGACGCCACCCGCACCGCCGAGGGCGTCAACCTCCTGTGCGGCGACCAGCTCACGCTCTACGTGAAGCTCGTCGACGGTCAAATCGAGGACATCGCCTTCCAGGGCGTCGGCTGCGCCATTTCGCAGGCCTCGGCCTCTTTGATGACCACGGCCCTCAAAGGTAAGAACCAAGAGGAAGCGCTTGCCCTGTTCGGCCCCGTCCACGCCATGCTGACCGAAGGACCCAACGGCGAGGTCCCGCCCGAAGAACTGGGCAAGCTCGCGGTGCTGTCCGGCGTCTGGGAGTTCCCGATGCGGGTCAAGTGCGCCACCCTCGCTTGGCACACGCTGCGAAGCGCCCTCGAATCCGAATCAACCGTCGACCGCGGGTCGGCGGAGTAGGTGACCATGACCGACCGACATACCTCGATCGAGCTCCAGCGGGACTGCGACGCGACCCTGATCCCCGGCGGCGACACGATCACGCTCCGGCGCGGCGACCAGGTACGGGTCACCCAGGCCCTGGGCGGCAGCTTCACCGTCACCACCAGCCGGGGCTACCTGGCGCGGATCGGGGCCACAGACGCCGGCGCGCTCGGCCTCGAACCTCCGCAGGCGATCGACCAGCCGCCAGCGTCCGGCGCGTTCGCCCTGGACCACGTGCTCGAGAAGCTCAAGACCGTCTTCGACCCGGAGATCCCCGTCAACGTCGTCGACCTCGGGCTGATCTACACCTGCGAAGCGCAACCGCTCCCCGCCGGGGGCCACCGGGTCGAGATCAAGATGTCCATGACGGCGCCCGGCTGCGGGATGGGCGACGTGCTCCGCGAGGACGCCATCGCCAGGGTGCAGGAAGTCCCCGGCGTCGCTGAGGTCGACGTCGAACTCGTCTGGGACCCGCCCTGGGACCCGAACCGCATGTCCGAAGCCGCCCGACTACAGCTCGGCATGTTGTGAGAAGGAACGAACCGTCGGCGCAGAAGCTGTCGCCCAACACCAAGACCACCCGTGCCGCCACACCAGAGGAGCACACATCACCATGAAGGTTTGGATCGATCAGGATCTGTGCACGGGCGACGGCCTGTGCGAGGAGATCGCACCCGACGTGTTCACCCTTCTCGACGACGGTCTGGCCTACGTCAAGGAGGGCGACAAGATCTTCGCCGACGCCAGGGGCAACCCCCAGGGTGCCCAGGGCATGGCGATCATCCCCGACGGGCAGCTCGACGCGACGATCGAGTCAGCCGAGGAGTGCCCGGGCGAATGCATCTTCATCGACATGGAGGATGAGTCCGTTGCGAGCTGAGCACACCGAGGTGAGGCGACCGCAGCCGCTGGGCAGCACCACCTCTCCCGACCAGGACAGGCTGCCCGGCATCCGCCACCTCGTCGCGGTGGGTAGCGGCAAGGGCGGCGTCGGCAAGTCCACCGTCGCCGTCAATCTCGCGCTCGCGCTCCAGCACGCCGGCGCTCGGGTGGGGCTCGTCGACGCAGACGTCCTCGGGCCCAGTATCCCCGGCATGCTGGGGCTGCCCACCGACCAGCCGCCCGAGGCGACCGCCGACGGCAGGATCATCCCCCCCAATCGCCACGGCCTGAAAGCGATGTCGATGGGATTGCTCCGGGGTGACGACAACCCGGCCATCCTGCGCGGCCCGATGGTGGGCAAGTACCTGCAGATGTTTGTCAGCGGCGTGGACTGGGGCGAGCTGGACTACCTGATCCTCGACCTCCCGCCCGGGACCGGCGACACCCAGCTGACCCTGGCCCAGAGCCTGCCAGTGTCGGGTGTGGTCATCGTCACGACACCCCAGGACGTGAGCCTGAAGATCGCCCGCCGAGGGTTGCGGATGTTCGAGACGGTGCACGTCCCCATCCTCGGCATCATCGAGAATATGAGCACGTTCACCTGCCCGCACTGCGGTCAGGGCACAGACGTGTTCCGCAGCGGCGGCGGAGAACGGATGAGCCGCCAGATCGGCGTGCCATTCCTCGGGTCGCTCCCTCTCGACACCGATGTGGTCGCCGGCGGCGACGAAGGACGCCCGATCTTGGTCGACAAGCCGCACTCTGTGTCGGCCCAGGCCTACCTCGCGATCGCGACCGAACTCGCCGGCCAGCTCAACGGGCTACCGACGTCAGCGGTGAGGCCGTTCGCGTGGACCTGGGACACCAACGAGGGCAAACCGGCATGGGTCGAAACCGCTGCCAGTCCAACGGGATCTCGTACCACCCCGATCGGCTTCCACCAGCGAGATGCGCGCACGCTCTCGGTGCTCTGGGAGGACAACCACCGTGACGACTTCGACGTCCGCGACCTGCGGCTCGCGTGCCATTGCGCGATGTGCATCGAAGAGATGAGCGGCCGGGCGCTGCTGGACCCGACGAGCATCCGATCCGACGTGGCCCCACGGACGATCATCAGCGTCGGTCACTACGCCATCACCGTCAACTGGAACGACGGCCACAGCACCGGGATCTACTCGTTCGAGTACCTGCGAGCTCTCGGTGAGCGCGACATGGCCAAGGTGGTCGAAGATGTCTGACGTCCTGCCCGTCGATGCGACCATGACGATCCGCGCCGAGACCTCGCTCGCTGACCCCGACACCTGCAAGTTCACGGTGAGCCGGAC
>JAYUAM010000917.1:0-2986 GCA_043741295.1 Acidimicrobiia bacterium | reverse complement strand
GCCGGCCCTGCGGCGCGGTCGCGAGAAGGCCGGCAAGACGATGGACGGCTTCGAGATCGTCGGGCCGAGCTTCGTCGTCACCGGCAACGACGAGCAGGAACTGGACGCCGCCCGTACCGGCACGAAGCAGCAGATCGCGTTCTACGGGTCGACCCCCGCCTACCGCGAGGTACTGGAACTGCACGACTGGGGTGGGCTCCAAGAGCAGCTCAACGCGCTGTCGAAGCAGGGCCGTTGGGTCGAAATGGGCAACCTCATCGACGACGACGTCCTGAACACGTTCGCGGTCGTCGGCCAGCCCGAGCAGATTGCCCCCGAGCTGCACCGCCGGTACGGCGATGTCGTGCAGCGCGTCAGCTTCTACGCGCCGTACAAGAGCGACCCGGGCCGTTGGCAGCGCGTGCTCGATGATGTGCGCAACGCCTGAACGACTCTCGGACACGAACACAGAACTGGCGGAAGCGATGACTCAGGTGAACGTGACCGGACGGCGCGCGTGACGCCGGCAGAGCTGGGCCGCTACCTCTCGGCGATCGTCACCGGGAACGTGCCGCACGCGGTGATGATCTGGGGTCCAGCCGGCATCGGCAAGAGCTCGATCGTCGCTCAGTGCGCGCGCCGGCACGGGCTCGACTTCGTCGACGTCCGGCTCTCGCAGCTCGCCCCGACCGACCTGCGCAACAGCTGATCCTCGACCGGCGCGTCGGCTCGTACCGGCTGCCCGATGGTTGGTTCGTGCGGGCGGCCGGGAACCGCAAGGAGGACCGGGCGACGGTGTTCGACATGCCGGCGCCGCTCGCCAACAGGTTCCTGCACCTCGATGTCGGCCCCGACCTCGAGAGCTTCCTTCGCTTCGGCGCCGAGACTTCGCTCGACGAGCGGATCGCGGCGTCCTTGTCGTTCCGTCCGCAACTACTTCACGCGCTCGACCCGAAGCGGCCGGCCTGGCCGAGCCCGCGTTCATGGATGATGGCGTCGCGCCTGCTCGCCGAACGACTCGACATCGGTCCCGCAGTCGGCGAGGCCGCAGCCGGGGAGTTCGCCGGCTTTCTCGGCGTCTACGCCTCGCTGCCCGACCTCGACCGCATCCTCGACGGCGACGGCGACGGCGACACCGCCACCTTCCCCGAGGAGCCACCGGCGCGCTACGCCCTCGTCCTCGGGCTGGCGACCCGCGCCGGCGCCGCCGAGCGCGGCATGCACGGGTTCCGCTGGCTCGTCGGCCGGGCGGACGCCGAGTGGTGCAGCTCTACGCTGGCGACCTCGGGTTGCGGCTGCGCGAGCGCGGTGAGCTCGGCCCGCTGGCGACGATGGCGGCGGCCGATCCGTCCTTCCGTCGGTTCGCGGCCGATTGCGCCGCGCTCACCGGACACGCACCGGCGTCGTGAACAAGTTGTCATCACGCGATGCCGAGTTGGCGCAGGGCCGCGATCCGGCCACGGCCCCGGAGCGACTGGTCGCCCTCACCCGCTCGCCGCGGCGCGACGTGCGTGACGCCGTCGTCGCCAACCCGAACGCGCCGGCGACCGTGATCGAACGCCTCGGCCCCGGCCACCCCGATGCCCTCGCCGCCAATCCGCTGCTCGGCTGGCTCGCCGTTGAGGACGCCGACTTCCTCCGCGGGATCGGCCCCCGGCGGGGGCGAGCAGCGAAACCTGGCTGCGTCGGCGAGCCGCCGAACACCCCGACTGCCCGCCACCGACCCTGCGGACGCTCCTGCTCGACGATGAACCCACCGTGCGCGCCGCCGCCCGTCGCCACCCGGCCGTGCCAGCGGCCGCCGCGGTGCTTGCCGACGCGATCTTGGCAGGAACCGCGTCCTCCGGCGAGGCGCAACCCGGCGTCGCCGAGCTCGGGCTGGAAGACCTCGCCTGGCTCCGGGCCAGCGAGGCGGGCCGCCAGTGGCTCGGCGCGCGACCCGACCTACCACCGCCGCCTTCGCCAACGAGCTCGACGCGATGCTGCGCGCCTACCCGGGCACGAACGCCCACCTGGTGTACGCCGACGCCTACGGGCCGTTCCCGATCGGTCCTGGCGACCAGCTTCCGCCGCCGATCGGTGGCGGCGGCACCGACTTCCGCCCGTTCTTCGCCCTGTGCGCCGCCGAGGGACTGGTCGACGAGAACACCGTCGCCGTGTACCTCACCGACGGGTTCGGATCGTTCCCGGACGAACCGCCGGATCTGCCGGTGCTCTGGGTGGTGAACCCTGGCGGGCTGGACGACGACCAGTTCCCGTTCGGTACTGTCACCCGCATGGGCTCTTGACCGCGCCTTGACGGGGCGGCCCGACGCGGAGATGCTGTCGGCGGGCGGTCCACTCCACACACGGCGCACGCGCGCCAGACACACGGTGCCAGAGCACCAGACCAGGGAGACGAGGCCATGGGGTTCTCACGTCGATCGTTGTACGTCGCCGCCGCGGGCGCGCTGCTGCTGACCGGAGGTCTGGCGGTGGCCAGCGCGCCGCTCGCCGGCGCCGCGCCGGCCGGTGACGGCCCGGGCGCGCTCTCCCACTTCGATGCGGCGCGCAAGGACTGCCTCGGCACGGCCCGCAACCGCACGTCGAAGGTCTGGTACACGGTGGCGGGCGGCGTCCTGAGCGACGTGTACTACCCGACGATCGACAACACGAACGTCGAGTCGCTGCAGTACGTCGTCACGGACGGGAGCACGTTCACCGACCTGCAGACCCGCGACATGACCTCAACGGCCGAGGCGCTCGACCGCGGTGGCGCAGCGACCGGCATGGTGTGCCGTGTGACGTCCGTGCCGCGCAGCGGCGCCTACCGACTGGTCACCGACTACATCACCGACCCGGCCCGCAGCACGGTGCTGATGCGCGTCCGCCTGAAGGGCGCGTCGGACCGCAAGCTGCAGCTGTACGTGCGCTTCGACCCGACGATCAACGGCAACGGCGGGGGCGGTGCGGGCAACGGCGGCGCCGACTCGGCGGTCACCGACACGTCCACCGGCCACCCGATCGC
>JAYUAM010000916.1:0-1087 GCA_043741295.1 Acidimicrobiia bacterium | reverse complement strand
CCAACCCAGCGCGGTCGCCCAGAACTGTGCGAGACGAATCGGATCGTTCGCATCGAAACAGAGGGCCACGACTCGAGACGTCATCGCAGGTCGTCTCGTCCACGGCGCCGAACTTGCCGAGTCACCGGGGCCACCGCATGCCGAGCGTCGGGAGGTCGAGCACGACCCAACCGTACGTCGCATCGTCGTCGCAACCGAGCCCGACGTCGCGCGTCCCGCCCTGTTGAGCGTGCGGTCCGCTGCGTCTCGACGCGGTCGATCCAGCTGAGTTCTGTGTCGTAGCCGTGGTGCCAGGGGCCGTGCACGACAAGTCGAGGCCGCGTGTCGGCGACCGCGTAGCCGATGTCGCCTCGCGGGGTCAGGATCGAGCCGGGCGGGCGATGACGATCTGGCACGAGGCCGACAGGAACAGGTCGCCGCAGTGCACGGCGCCGCTCTCGTCGTTGGGGTCGCAGAGGATGTCGAGCGCGTGCCGGTCGTCGGCATCCAGGCGTTCGCCGAACTGTGCCCTCATGCGTCGCAGTTCGCCGCTGGCGACGCGGCGGGCATCGTCGCTCAGGGGTGAGTCGACTCGCAGACGGACGATGCGCTCGTCGAGCACCTCGAAACCTGCGGCGACGAGCATCGACGACAGGTCGCCTGACTCAACGGAGTCCGACAGGCCTGAGCGCATGTCGGCGAACCACGCTGCGCCGACCGCGTCGAGCCGGTCGGCGAGTCCGGGCCGTGCGATGTCGAACTCGTCGGGCAGCACCCGTGTGGGGTCGGCCACCTCGGCGATGACGATCAGCCCGCTCGGGCTCAGGAGGTCGCGCAGGACGCGCAGCGCGCCGACCTCGTCACCGATGTGGTGCAGCGACATCGACGCCCAGATGAGGTCGGCCTTGCCGAGATCGTCGAGATCGTCGAGACCGCCGGGTAGCTCGGCCAGATGGGTATCGACGCGATCCGTCAGACCGAGGCGCGCGGCGCGCGCGGCCGCCCTCGCGAGCATCGCCGTTGAAGAATCGATCGCGGTCACGGTCGCTTCGGGGTACGCGCCGGCGAGCGCGCACGCAGCGACGCCTGGTCCGCTGCCGACATCGAA
>JAYUAM010000915.1:0-2997 GCA_043741295.1 Acidimicrobiia bacterium | reverse complement strand
CGGCCTGGAGCGCAGCGAGCCACGGGTGCTCGGCCAGCGCGTCCCGCAGCTCGCGGCGGCGGGCACGCCCGCCCACGACCTCGAGCTCCTCGGTGGTGTCGAGCACGGCGCGCTGGCGCTCGTCGAGCGCGGCGAGATCGAACCCCACATCGCCGGCCGCGGTCACCCGCTCGACGAGCGAGGCCCGCATCGCCTCGACGACGCCCGGCGCGACGACCCACCGCCCGACGGTCGCCGGACGGCGTTCACCCGCGAGCGCATCGAGCTCATCGACCGTCACCCAGCCGCGTTCGGCCACGATCCGGTCGACGTCACGGTCGGGGCGCGCCTTGCTGGCCGGGCGGATCGGCGCCACGTCGAGCACCTCGCCGCCACCCACCGTCTCGCTGCGACCGGACTCGCGCAGCACGAAGCGGTCGCCCGGAAGCAGCGGCAGCGGCGTGACGAGGTGCAGGCGTACGAGGCCGTCCTCCCCCGGCCGGATCGAGGTGTCACCGAGCATGCGGAGCCGCACCGGGTGCTCCCCCGAGCCGATGTAGGCGACGTAGGCACCCCGCCGGCTCACGCTGTGGCCGATCGAGTCGAGCACCTGCAGGCTGGCGTCGAACCGCTGCGTCGGTCGCCATCGCGCCGGCTGGTACACGGCATCGCCGCGCTCCACCTGCTCGTGCTCCACGCCATTGAGGTTGAGGGCTACGCGATTGCCCGGCCCGATGCGATCGTGCGCGGCGCCGTGCGATTGGATGCCGCGCACGCGCACCGCCAGCTCGCCCGGGCCGACGACGAGTTGATCACCGACGGCGAGCGCGCCACCGGCCAGCGTGCCGGTCACCACCGTGCCAGCTCCTTTGGCTGCGAACGACCGGTCGACCCACAGGCGCGGTCGCGCCCGATCCGTGGCGGTCGGCGTACCGACGAGCAGGCCGTCGAGCGCGGCCCGCAGGTCGTCGAGGTGGAGGCCCGCCGTGGCAGCGACAGGGACGATGGGCGCGCCGTCGAGGAAGGTGGCGGCGACGTGGTCGACGACATCGAGGCGGGCGAGCTCGAGCCACTCGTCGTCGACGAGATCAACCTTCGTGAGGGCGACGATGCCGTGGCGCACCCCGAGCACTTCGAGGATGCGCAGGTGCTCCTCGGACTGCGGCTTCCAGCCCTCGGTGGCGGCGACGACGAACAGGCAGGCGTCCACCGCGCCGACGCCGGCGAGCATGTTCTTGATGAACCGCACGTGCCCGGGCACGTCGACGAACGACACGCCGGCACCGCTCCCCAGCGTCGTGTGGGCGAACCCCAGATCGATCGTGAGCCCGCGCCGCTTCTCCTCGGCGAAGCGGTCGGGGTCGGTGCCCGTGAGCGCAAGCACGAGCGAGCTCTTGCCGTGGTCGACGTGACCGGCGGTGGCGACGACGTGCATCGAGATCCGCGTCAGCCCGCGGCGACGTCGGACGCCAGCGCGGCCAGCCGCACTGCGAGCAGCGCGTCGTCGCCGGCATCGACGGTCCGCAGATCAAGGTACGTCCGGTCGTCGCGAACGCGGGCGATGATCGCCGGCGTGCCCGCCCTCAACGCGGCCGCGTGATCGCCGCGCAGCGACACGCCCGACGATGCAACCGTCACGCCGGGCAACGAGCCGGCTCCCGGCAACGCGTCCATCGTCTCGGCGACGAGGCCGAGCGCGCCGGCCCGTGCCACGCCCACGGCGTCGACCACACCGCGGGCCCGACGGCCCAGCACTTCGACGGTCAGGGCCGCCATGCGCCAGAACGGGATCGCTCCACCGTCACGGCGGAGGTAGGCGAGCGCCGTGTCCTGCAGGGCGGCGAGCACGAGCCCACCGGGCCGCAACGCCCGGGCGAGTGGATGGGCGGCACAGGCGGCGACCAGGTCGGCGCGCCCGGCGATGACACCGGCCTGCGGGCCACCGAACAGCTTGTCGCCGCTGAACATCACGAGCGCGGCGCCGGCCGCCAACGTCTGGCGTGCCGCCGGTTCGTCGCCGAGCCATGCGGGCGGCCCGCCCATCAGCCACGGACACGCCGCGTCGACGAGCCCCGAACCGATGTCGGCCACGACCGGCACGCCGAGCGACGCCAGTTCGCCCGTCTCGACGCCCGATGCGAAGCCCTCCACCCGGTAGTTCGACGGGTGCACCTTGAGCAGCAGTGCGACATCGGCGCCCGGCCGGGCCAGCGCGCCGCGGTAGTCGTCGAGTCGCGTCCGATTCGTCGTGCCGACGTCGACGAGCAGCGCGCCGGACTGCTCCATCACCTCGGGCACCCGGAAGCCGCCGCCGATCTCCACCGCCTCGCCCCGGCTCACGACCACCTGGCGACCGTGGGCGAGTGCAGCGAGCACCAGAAGCACGGCCGCGGCGTTGTTGTTCACGACGATCGCCGTCTCGGCCCCGCAGAGCCGGGCGAGCAGGCGGCCGACGTGGGCGTGACGGGAACCGCGCGAGCCGGTGGCAAGATCAAGTTCGAGGTTCGTGAACCCGGCCGGCTGTGCGTGGGCGACGGGCGCCCGCCCGAGGTTTGTGTGAAGTAGGACACCGGTCGCGTTCACGACGGGCTGCAACAGCGCCCGGGCGAGCCCGGCAACCACCTCTCCGGCCTGGTCCGACCGACCGGCGGCGATGGCCTCACGGGCGGCGTCCACCAGCAGGGGATGCGGGAGCCCGCTGCTCGCCAACGAGCGGGCGAGGGCGTCCACGGACGGCGGGCGGGACGGCACCCGATCGAGCCTCGCGCAGCCACGTCCCTAACGCCACCCTCGCGACCGGCGAACCCCGGACCGGATTGCCGGGGGCGCACTATCCTGAACGGGTGATCGTGTTGCTGGTCGTGTTCGTGGTGGCGCCACTGGTCGAGCTGTACGTGCTCGCCCAGGTGTCCCACGCGGTCGGCGGGCTGGGCCCGGCGCTCGTCGCCCTTCTCGCAGTCAGCCTCCTCGGGGCTGCGCTCGTGAAGCGCCAGGGGCTCGGCGTGCTCCGCAACATCC
>JAYUAM010000914.1:0-1091 GCA_043741295.1 Acidimicrobiia bacterium | reverse complement strand
CGGTGCGGATCGTGCCGTCGTCGAAGACGAAGGTAATGGACTGGATCAGGCCTTCGGTGCACGAGAGCGCCATGTCGCCGACCGCGATCCCCGAAATCACTGCGCCGGAGATGTCGTCGGGCACGTACTGGCCGGAAGCCGCGAGATTGTCGCGGCCGACCACCAGCTTGAATTGCATCGGGTCCTGCACCCGCCCGTCGATCGGCACCCGGCCGACCATCGTCGTCATCGCGGTCGATCGGCCGAGCGTGGCGTTCTCGGGGATCGTGAAGTACGGAATCAGCTCGGGCTTGGTCGGCGCCGACACGCCTTGCGGCGTGGGCGCTCCCGGGATGGTTTCTGGTCGCTTGGCAGCAAGCGAAGTGCGCATCAGCGCGGGATCGCGGTCGTTGCCGGTGCCCGGCGCCGCGCGATAGCCCAGCGGCGCGATCACGCGAGTCAGGCCGGTGCCGGGCACCGATGCGGCAGCCGCTGCGGCAGCGGCACTGCCGTCGTAGCCCAGGCCGGTGGGGATCGTGCCCTGCATGGAAGGTGTCGCGCCGGGTTGGGTCGCTGCGGGCGTCCCGGGCTGACCACTGATCCCGTTGATCATCTGCGTGGCGGCACTGAGGCCGTTGTCGATCAGGCCCGTGACCGGATTGCTGGTGGCCGAGTTATTCGCGGCCGGGGTGCCGCCCGGCGCGCGCGGGCTCGCCGCCTCGGCCTGGATGAGGGTGCGGACTCGTGCCGCGATCGCCTCTTCGTTGTTCGCGTTCGTCACGTTCTGCCGCTTGAGCGCCTCGTTCTCGTCGATGACGCGTTGCACCGCGGTGCGCAACTCGCGGTTGCTGGCAGTCACCGTCGCCAGCGTCTCGGCGTTGTTGTCGGCGTCGCCGTTCCGCGTCGCCGGCAACGTCGAAGCCCCGAAAACGCCGCCGCTCGCCTTCGGCGCCGACGCTGGATCGACGCCGGGTTGCGGCGCGGCCGTCAGCGGCGCGCCGCTCGCCACCGGCGCGCTGGGCGCGGTGGCCTTGACGTAGACCACGTAACCGACGATCCCGACGGCGGCCAGGACCAGCAGCGGCGTGAGTTTGTTCTGCGTGATGGACATG
>JAYUAM010000913.1:0-7062 GCA_043741295.1 Acidimicrobiia bacterium | reverse complement strand
TGGTCTCGACGATCTTGTACTGCGCCTCGGCGTCGGCGGTGCGGCCGAGCGATTCGAGCAGTTCGCCGTACTCGAGCACGACGCCCGGTTCCGGCGCCCGGGCGACGACCGTCGCGTAGTCGTCGGCGGCCGTGAGGTTCTGACCGAGTGCCGCTTCGGCCTTGGCCTTGCCGGCGAGCGACTGCACGTCCGTGGGAGAGACGGCGAGGGCCTGGCGGTAGAGGTCGAGCGCGGCGTTGGGGTCGCCGCTGTTGAAGTCGAGCTCGCCGAGGTAGAAGAGCGCGAACGCCCGGTCGGACGGGGTCGGCGCGAAGGCGAGGGACTGCTGCATCAGCGTTCGCGCCGCGGCGATGTCGCCGCGCAGCTCGCGCAGGTAGGACTGGCGGGCGAGCGACGCCGTGTCGGGTCGCAGGCTCACCATCTTGTCGATCGCCGTATCGGCCTCGTCGTAGCGGCCGAGCTGCACGAGCGCGTCACCGAGCGCGCCGTAGAGCACCGGGCTCGACGGGTTGATCGCGAGACCCTTGCCGGCGAGCGTCTCGGCGCCCCCGAAGTCGTGACGAGCCGACGCCAGCGCGGACAGGCCGGCGTAGGCGAGGAAGTTGTCGGTGTCGTTGATCGAGAGCGACTTCTCGAGCACACCTTGGGCCTTCGGGTAGAAGTCGCTGTTGACCGAAATCTTGGCCTGTTGCACGTAGGCCAGACCGAGACTGGCCCAGCCCGGGTAGTCGCCGGGCACGGTGGCCAGATGCGCCTGCAGGCCGGCGATCGCCTTCTCCATCGTGGCGCCCGTCGCTCCCGCGTATGCGCCACTCGATACGGCCTGGGCCGCCGCCGGAGCCGGCACGGTCGAGCCCGCGCCCGATGCCCCCGCGCCCGATGCCCCCGATCGCGGAGACCCAGCGCCCGTCGAGGCCGTCGCCCCGGACACCGTGGGGTTCGACGGCGCGCCGGCGGACGGGCGGCTGTCGGTCGTGCGTCCGCTGCCGAAGGCACCGCCGGCGAGCGCGACGACGGCCACGGCCGCCGCCATCGCCACGAGCGAACGCTTCTTCATTTCGAGATTCTCCCGCGTCGAGCAGTCGTGAACGAGTTGTGAACGATGTGGTGGATGAGTCGTGGATGAGTCGTGGATGAGTCGTGATCGAACGGCCAGCGGGTGCTGGTGCCCGGCCGGAGCCGGGCACCAGCGTCCGAAGGTCGATCAGCCCGCAGTGCCGATCGTGCCGTCCGGGTAGTACCCGTTGACATCGGCCACGAGGTGCGTGCCGGTGCTCGAGTAGATGCACACCCGACCGCCGTCACCCACCTTCGACGACACGAGGTTGGTGGTGGTGTCACCGTTGACGTTGATGTTCGACGCCAGCGGGCGCGGCGAGCCGCACGGATAGACGGTCACGAAGCCGGGGCCGTCGGGTGCGACCGCCGCCACGTTGAGCAGCACCGAAGCGGCGGTAGCCGGGATCTGCGACGTGCCGAACCCGGTGACCTTCACCTCGAGCGTCTGTCCAGCGATCGGCTTCGAACCCGAGTAGCCGATCTGGCCTTCCGTGGCCCTCGTCTCCAGCACCCGCTCGGGTACCAGCGGCGCGTAGTTCGACGTCGCCGGCTCGTAGCCCTGCAGGTCGGCGACGAGGTCGGTCGACCGGTTCGTGTACAGGCACACCGTTCCGTCAGCAGCGATCTTCGCCGCTACCAGATTGGCCCGTACCTGCCCGGCAACGAGGTTGATGTTCGACGCCAACGGTCGCGTCGAACCGCACGGGTAGACCGTCACGAAGCCCGGTCCGGCGCTGTTCACCGCGGTGACGTTGAGGAACGCTGCCTTCGAGCCGGCGGGCACCGTTCCGGCGCCCGTGCCCGTCACCTTGAGGGTGATGACCTGACCGTCGGCCGGCTTGGCGCCGGTGTAGCCGATCTGCGGGCCTTCGGTGGTCCGGGTCTCGAGGAGCCGGGACAGCGTCGTCGGCACGTAGGACGACCCGGCCGGGTGGAAGCCGGCGAGGTCGGCCACCAGGTCGGTGGACTGGCTCGTGAAGAGACAGACCGAACCGTCGGCCGCCAACGGGGCGACGACGAGGTTCTGCGTCGCCGAGGTTGCCGTCGGGTTGAAGCTCGACACCGTCGGCCGGGCGACGTCACAGGCGTACACCGTGACGAAGCCGTCGGCCGCCGTGTTCACCGACGTGACGTTGAGCAGCACGCTCTTCGTCCCTGTCGGCACACCGGCGACGCCGCCGATCTGCAGCTTCACGACCGCGCCGGCCGCGGGCTTGGCACCCGTGTATCCGGTCTGGCCGCCGACCTGGTCGGTGCGGGTCTCGAGGACGCGCTTCGGGTTGATCGACGCCAGTTCGGGAGCCCGCGGGGGCTGGGCCGGACCGGTGTTGACGGCGGCCACGTTCGGCAGCGCGACGTAGGGGAACGTCGTGCCGAAGGCGTGGTCGTTGCGGTCGACGTTGTCGCCCTTGGCGAGGGCCGGGACGATGCCGCTTACCGCGGCACCTTCGACGGCCTGGACGCCGATGTCGATCACGTCGTCGGCGAGCCGGCGGCCGTTCGGGAACCCGGCGAAGTCACCGGCGAGCACGCCGAGACGGCTCGGGTTGGCGGCCGGCGGCACGTTCATGTTGAGCCGCAGCATCTCCGACGGCCGCAACGGTGCGGCGTCGAGGTTCAGGGCCTGCGAGTTGAGGTCGGCCTGCACCGGTCCACCACCCGCCTTGTAGATGCCCGTGAGGAAGATCTCGAACAGGTCGTTGCGGGGCGTCGGCGGAGCCGGGATCCCGTACACGGCCTGGACGACCTTCGGCAGCGTCGGGTCGAGGACCTTCGCGACCACCGGCGCGATGCCGGCATCCTGGTCGGGCCGCACGGTGTTGAACGCGTCCTTCAGCGCCAGCGGGATGACGACCTCGTTGACGAGCGGGTTCCCGAGACGGGACACCTGCGTAGTCGTCGCGCCCACGGTGCGGTCGGTCGTGCTCCACACGCCGATGACCGGGTTCCTGGTCGAGTTCCCGCCGAGCGCGAGCGCGCTCTTCGGGAGCTGCAACGCGATGGTGTTCACGTTGTAGCCAGCCAGCGTGTCCTGACCGGCCTCCGAGAGGTTGCCGCCGTAGAGGAGGTCGAACACCCGAAGGTCGAGGAAGAACGGATCGTCGGCCTGACCGGCGTACGTCTTGCCACCACCGGTGAGGTCGTACGTCGCCTGCTGGCGCAGCACCGAGTAGTCGGGCGTCGACGCCGGGCCGACGATCGACGGTGCCGCCTGCTTGTCGGTGAGCAGGGTCGTAGTGGCGCCGAGGGCGTCGGTGACCGTCAGGGTGTAGGTCTGGAAGACGTTCAGGTCCGGATCGGTAAGCGAGCTGATGACCCCGGTGTTGTAGAGGAACTGGTTGTTCGCGTCGCGAACGTGGTTCATGAACACCCACGAGTACGTCAGGTCGGGCAGCGCGTCACCGTTGCTGTCGATCTTGATGTTGTACTTCGTGGTCGCTCCACCGGAGTTCGACGAGTCGGCCCAGTCGTAGAAGTTCGGGCCCCCGTTCGGCTCCTCGAACGGGATCCAGTTCGAGATGATCGTGACCTTGCTCGGGTCGTCCGGGCTGACGAAGGCGTACACGTCGGTGTTGTCGGCGCGGGGGTCGCCGGCGATCGTCGGGGCCTCACGGTGACTCGATGCGCCGGCCGGGCCGGGCCCGCCGTCGGTGGCGAAGACACCGCCGACGAGCGTCAGGACGGCGCCGGCGGCGACGCCTCGGCGGATGCGTTGTCGCCGACTACGCGGCGGCAGTGCAGTAGGAGTGATGGACATGAACCCTCCGTTTGCTTTCTCTGTGGGACTTACAACTACGGGAGCGATGGCTCCCGGACCGTTCTTGACGGAACGTGAACACCCATCCGGTGCGAAGGCGTCGAGCGGATGACCGCTCGGACCAGGCACGACGCAGTGGGCCAGGTAAGGCATCGTCGGGTCGGGTCGACGAGGGATGGACAAGACCGATCTCCGCTTCGTCGGTTCCGAGGCCTGGTACCCCGCCGACCCCGAGCGCAGACACGGCACCCGGGCCGCCGCTGCCGCTCCAGTACGGTCGCGGCCGGGATCAGGCCTCGCGTCACACCGCCAGCGTCGTGAGCCCGGCGGGCGGGTGAACGAGCAGGCCGGCGGGATCACAGAGGTCGAGCAGCCGGCGGGCGCAGGTGGACGGCGAGCGGGCCGTGAAGTAGCGGCCTTGCGCGTGCAGCCGGAGCGAGGCGTCGCGGAGCACGGTGAACGTGGCGGCGCTGAGGAACTCGACGCCGCTCAGATCGACCACGAGGTCGGCGTCGCTGCGGTCGATCGCCCGGCCGATGACGTCGGAAAGCTCGGCAGCGTTCGCCAGGTCGTGCTCGCCGTACATCCACAGGACCATGGCCCCGCGCAGCTCGCCAAGGGGCCAGGGACGGGCGAGCCCGTCGCGGGCGCTATCGGCGCTCGACAGGGAGCGCGGCTCTACGGACAATGGCTCGACGGACAACATCAGCTCCGATGCTGAGCAGGCGAATCGTCACGCTGCCAGGGTCCGGAGCACCGCAGATGGACGTTCGGCGCGGTACCCGACGAGCGAGGTCGAGGTACGGGCCAAGTGGCCACGAACGTGTCGCGCCGCGAGTAATGCTACACCCTGCGGCAACTGCCGTCAGGCGTCCCGGTCAGCTCGGAGGTCGAGGGTTCGGTGGTGGGCGGCGGGTGTCGGCGACGACGTCGATGGTGAGGGTGCCGGCGATGAGGGATTCGGCGACGTCGGTGAGTCCCCGGTTGGTGTAGCGGGCGTAGTCCCGCAGCCGGGCGAACGCCCGGTCCATGTCGACACCGGACCGTTCCGCCACGATGCCCTTGGCCTGTTCGATGGCGATCCGGCTGTTGAGGGCGTGTTGGAGCTGGCCCTCCCGGATGATCGCGTCACGGGTAACCTGGTCCTGCACGATGGCAATGCTCGCAACGTCGGCCAGGGCCTGGGCCAGAGCGATGTCGGTGTCGGCGAGCGCGACCGGTTCACTGCGGAACAGGTTGAGACACCCGAGGCGAGCGTCCTTCAGCCGCATCGGGACCGCGCACACCGACGGGAACCCGGCCCGGACGCTCTCGCCGGCGAACCTCGGCCACGGTGATCCGTGCTCGATATCGGCCATCGTCACCAGACCACCGGTCAGGTAGCAGTCGAGACACGGGCCTTCGTCGTTCTGGATCTGGAACAGCTCGAGCAGGCCGACCTGCTCGGTGGACGCACCCACGACGCGGAGCTGCCCCGAGACGTCGGCCAACAAGACGCCCGCAGCCGCGACGTCGAGCAGCTCGACACAACGCGACGTGAGCACGGTGAGCACGTCGATGACATCGAAGTCGGACACGAGGGTGTCGACGATCTCGACGAACGTGGTCGCCGTCAACGCCTGACGCACGAGCGCCCGTGATTCACCGGTGTCAGCCACGGTGGTCTCCTTCGGCGGGTTCGGTGAAGCGCAGTTGACGGGACACTATCCTAGCCGCCACAACACCGACCGGGAGATCTTCGGCGAACGCGTAGGCCCGCATCCGAACCAGCGCCTCGGCTACCGATACCTCGAGCTGGACCGACACCATGCCCGACGCCTGGTACAGCTCGGCCCGGTAGGCGACGGCATCGTCGAGACCGGCCGCCAGGCTCCCAGGAGCAGCCGCGGCCTGAAGGCTCAACACTGTCTCGGTCAACACCTCGGCCAGCGCGAGGCTGTCGTCGTGCTGCCCGGCACTGAGCTCGCCGGCCTCGCGTTGGTACAGGGTCAACACCCCGACCTTGGCACTGTTCGCCATCAACGGGTAGGCGAACACGCCCCCGATCCCGCTCGTGTGGGCCAAGGCGACGAACGCCGACCAACGACCGAACGAACCGTCGCCCAACCGTGCGGCATGCACCGGCCGTTCGTCCTGAAAGGCATCGCGGCACGGCCCCTCACCGAGCACGAACTGCAGATCCTCCAGCGCGGCCACGCTCGGATCGGACACGCACACCGGCCCGGCCTGCCCCCCGCTCATCACCGTGATGCCAGCACCGGTGACCGCCAGCACCTCGACACAGGCGGCGCACAACCCTTGTCGCGGCGTCGGCGTGGTCGCGCTCGCCGACCAGGCCGCCTGCCGGGCAAACGCCGACGCGATCCGCAGCGCCTGCTCGCCGTTCACCAGCATCGATCGAGCACTCGAGACCGCGACCACATCGAGCCCATGACGTTCCTCTCATAGAGCGGACGGGCAAGGTCTGGGCCGCGATCAGCGTGAGTACGTCGTCATCCTACCGGACAGGCGAGACATGGCGGAGCGGCGATGCCGACGCTCAGCCCGAAAGGGCGTACGTGGAGCGGAGCTTCGGGATGCCGTCGACCGTGACTCGACCGTCGTCGACCAGGGCCAGCAGATGGGCGTACATCGACACGGCAGCCGCCCGCCAGAGCGTCTTGGGCACCTCGACGTAGAGCCGTGGCACTATCTGGGCGAGCGTCGTAGGACCTTCGCGCAGGACGCCGAGCAGCTGCTCGGTGCGATCGAGGCGATGGGCGCGGTAGGCCCGCACGAGCGTTTTGGGGTCCTCGATCACCGGGCCGTGGGTGGGGCGGTACCGGGCGTCGTCGCGCGCCAGGAGCTTGGTCAGGCTGGCGAGGAACTGGTTGAGGTTCCCGTCGGGCGGGCCGATCACGCTCGTCGACCAGCCCATCACGTGATCGCCCGAGAAGAGCGTGTGCTCCTCGACGAGTTCGTAGCAGAGGTGGTTCGAGGTGTGGCCCGGCGTGTGCACGGCGCGCAGCGTCCAGCCGGGGGCGGCCAGCTCGTCGCCATCGCGCAGCACGACATCGGGGACGAACTCGGTGTCGGCGCCCTCGCGGTGGCGCGCGGCGTGCTCCGCGGCCGACTCGCCGGGGTCCGGCGCGAGCTCGTCGGAACGGTCGGCTTCGGCGTCGCCGAACACGATGCGGTCGTCCGGATCGTCGGGCCGCACGGCACCGTGGGGCCCGTAGCCGTAGCTCGGCGCGTCGACCTGCGCC
>JAYUAM010000912.1:0-2999 GCA_043741295.1 Acidimicrobiia bacterium | reverse complement strand
GACCGTTCGTTGCCGACGATCGACCACGCCTGGCGCTTGTAGGTCCAGTTGGACGGCGCCAACCGGTGGCATTCGTTGAAGTGGTCGATGGCGCCCTGGCGATCGCCGACCGTCCAGAGATGGTTGGCCAGTTCGAAGTGGGCCGCGGCCGCGGATTCGCCGAGATGTCGAGGTTGCGAGGCGGCGATGACCTCGTCGGGAGACATGGCGAACGGACTGTCTGGCCCGTGGTGGGCCCAGTCGCGAATGGCGTCGGGATAGGTAGCGCGGTCCTGACCGTTCTGCAAGAGCTTCATCAGACTGGGACGCCGAGGAACGTCCCCCTCCTCGGGGGTGCGGGCCTTCATCCGCTCCGCAATGCCCTTGAGAAACGACTCGGGCATCTGTGTCGGGCCCGGCCAGCCGGATTCGGCCGGACGCACCATCACCCCGTCCTCGTCGATCCACACCACGTTCGGGATGTTGACGACCCCGAACAACGCGTCCATCTTGTGCGTCGGATCGAGCAGCGACGGATGCTCCGGGTTCGCGGCCTCGATGAACGGCCGTGAGGCGTCCGGCCCGCTCAGTTCGAGCGACACGGTGACGACCTCGACGCCGAGGGGGTGGAGCTCAGTGCGGAGTGCCTGCCACCCGGGCAGGTCGAAGCGGCAACCTCAATACGGCGCCCAGGCGACGAGCACGACCTTTTCGCCGCGCAGCGACGAGAGCCGGAACTCGTTGCCGTCGAGGTCGTCGAGCACCAGCTCGGGGGCCTCGGCGCTCACCAGCGCGTGGCCGCCCAGTGTCTCCGGTCCGACGGCCCAGATGCCGTGCGCCTCGTCGTGCACGATCGCCATCCCGAGCCGCTCGGCCGCTGCAGTGACGCTGAACTCGTCGGGCAACGGCACGCACGCGTCCCCCTTGCACGCGCCCTCTGGCTTGATCGTCCAGCCGGTGCCGGCCCGGAAGCCGTCGGCGTCGATGTCGAGTCGGTCGAGGATCATGGTGAAGGCCCTTCGGTTCGCTTGTGGAGTCGGATCGGAACCGCCGTCAGCTGCGGCATCGGTGAAAAAGTCCCATCATGAGCCTGCTGTCGGTTCGAGTGCGGCGAATTGTGCGACGGTGTGACCGAGCAGATCGGGCACCGCGCCGTGAATGATGATCTCATCCGCACCGGCGTCGAGGTAGTGCTGCAGCCGGAGCGCGCAGGTGTAGGCCGACCCGACTGCCGCGCCCTCGGTGAGCCATGCCGACGGCAGCGCACGACTGACATCGGCGAGCTCGTCCCTTGTGAAGTGCGAGTCGGCCGCGCCGCGCACGTTGGCGAACGTCGGATGGGCGCGAAGGACGTCGAGGCCGGCGTGATCCCAGTGGTTCACGTCGGCGAGCAGCTCGCCGAACGTCGGGATCTGGTAGTAGGTCACGGCGCGTCCGCCGACGACGGCGAGCTCCTGCTCGGCGGTGAGATCGGGCGCAGTTACGACCGTGGCCACGATCTTCACCTCACGCGGGTCGCGCCCGGCGGCTTCGGCACCGGCCCGAACCCGGTCCGCCGATTCGCGCACCGCGTCAGCGGTGAGGAACGGGTGCAGGATCGCGCCGTCGAAGGCCCGTCCGGCGAGAGCGAGCGTGATCGGGCCGATGGCGGCGAGCAACAAGGGCGGCGGTGCGATGTCGGGCTGGTCGCCGAGTCGCATCACCGGGAACTCGCCGGCCGGCCCCGAGTAGCGGACCTTCTCCCCCCGCACGAGCCGGCGGTGGATGTCGGCGAGGTCGGCGAGGATCGCGCTCGTCATCGCCGGTAGCCCAGCGGCGCGCCAGGTGGGCGCCACCGAACGGCCGACGCCGAGCACGAAGCGGCCATCGCTCATCGCCTGCAGCGTGGTCGCCATGCCGGCGAGGGCGAGCGGATGGCGGAACAGGAAGTGCGAGACCGCCGTGCCGATGCCCACGGGGGAGGTTGCCTGGGCGATCGCCCCGCCGAGCACGCCGCCGTCCTTCGTGCCGTAGCGCTCGCCGATCCACACGGTCCCCAGGCCGAGGTGCTCGGCGGTGATGGCCTGGCCGATCGCCGGCCGCGGGTCGGCCACCCGCCCCGGCAGCACGTACGCGCCGAGCGTCCGGACTCGACCGGGCATGGCTGCCGTACTCACCTCGCTAGTGTGACACACGTGTCAGAAGCGGTGCCCATGAGGGATCCGATCGAGACCTCCCGGACCCTGGAGCGGTGGATGGGAAAGCGCCTCGGCGTCGCCTCGGTGATCCTGTCGGACCTCACGGTGCCCAAGGCGGGGTTCTCGAACGAGACGATCATCGGCCGGGCGGGCTGGGCCGACGGCAACGGGGCGCACGACCGCGAGTTCGTGCTGCGCATCGAACCCACCGGCCACCAGCTCTTCGTCGAACCGGACGCGCTGCGCCAGGCGCGGGTCATGTCGGCGGTGGCCGGCCGCGTTCCGGTACCGAGCGTGTGGATGACCGAGGCCGATCGGTCGGTGCTCGGGGCGCCGTTCTTCGTCATGGACCGGGTGCACGGAGGCATCCCCGGCGACGTGCCGAGCTGGCACAAGCGCGGCTGGACGGCCGAGCTCGACGTCGCCAGGCAGCGCACGCTGCACGACAACGCACTGGCCGCGCTCGTGCAGCTGCACACCGTCGACACGGGCAGCGATGCGTTCTCGTTCCTCGAGCCAACCTCCGATCGCATCGCCGACGGCGAGAGCGCGCTGGCGCGCTACATCGCCCATCTCGTCACCTGGTACGAGTGGTGCCGGCCGGTCGTGCGCTACGGCGTCGACACCATCGAGGCGGCGCTGCGGTACCTCACCAGCGAGGTCCAGGACGACGACCGCCGGAGCATCGTGTGGGGCGACGCCCGCGTGGGCAACATCGTCTTCGCCGACGACCTGTCCGTCGCCGCGCTGCTCGACTGGGAGGGTGCCAGCCTCGGCCCGCCCGAGATCGACGTGGCCTGGTGGACGATGTTCGACGAGTTCCTGTGCGAGGCCCAGGGCTTC
>JAYUAM010000911.1:0-3002 GCA_043741295.1 Acidimicrobiia bacterium | reverse complement strand
CAGCGTCGGAGCGGCGGCGCCGGCCACGGCCCCGCCGGCGCAGACAGCGGCATCGTCGAGCCCGGCGTCGGCGACCACGGCCGCACCCGCATCGGCCTCGGCCGCCGGGTCGGTCAAGGTGCCAAAGGTGCTGACGTTCTCGGCGCCAAAGCTCGGCGGCGGCACGCTCGAGGGCGCCTCGCTCGCCGGAAAGCCGGTGGCCTTCTGGTTCTGGGCGCCTACTTGAAGCGTGTGCAACGCCGAAGCCCCCTCGGTCGAGGAGGTCGCCACGAAGTTCGCTGGGAAGGTCGACGTCTACGGGGTCGCCTGGTACGGCGACGCCGCCAGCTATCAGGGCTTCGTCGACAAGCACCACGTCACGTTCCCGACGCTCATGGACCAGACCGGTGACCTGTACGCCCACTTCCAGGTGCCCGGTCAGCCGGCCTGGGTGTTCGTCGGCGCCGACGGCAAGGCGAAGGTGCACGTCGGGACGATGGAGAAGGCCGACGTCACCGCGGCACTAGACGGGCTAGCGACCTGAGGCTCGTCCTCCGTCCGGCCCGATGTCGGCGACGGCGCGCCCTGGGGTCGCCACGGGTCGCCCCGATCGGGCAGGATCTGACCGTGGGAATCATCTGATCGTGGGCATCAAGGACCGCTTCCGCAAGCTCGCCACGTCGGTCGACGACATCAACGACGACCGCGTCCGTCAACGGCTGGTGACGCTCGACCTGACCCCCATCGGCGGCGCCGACGCGCGCGTGCCGCTGCGCATCGGCGGCGAGATCAAGCGCCTGCGCACCGTGCCCCGTAGCGGCGTGCCGTCGCTCGACGTGCTCATCACCGACGGCACGGGCGAGATTCACGCCGTTTTCACCGGGCGTCGAGCGCTGGGCGGCATCGAACCCGGCCGGGCCGTGGTCATCGAGGGAGTCGCTCGCCGCGAGCGCGGCGAGCTGGTCATCCTCAACCCCTCGTACACGCTCATCGCCGGCTGACCGGCCTACGGCGCGGCTGCGTCAGCTGCCGGTGAGGATCGCCCGCACGTCGTCCTCGCTCTCACCGGTCACCAGGACGATGACCTCGTCACCGGCGCGCAGGATGGTGTCGCCGCGGGGCACGACCAGCTTGTCGGAGCGCAGGATCGCCACGATCGTCGAATCGCGAGGCAGGCCGAGCTCGACGACCTCTTTGTCGGCGGCCGGCGAGTTGTCGGCGAGGCGAACCTCGGCCAGGCGCGCCTTGCCCCCCTCGAACGAGAGCAGGCGCACGAACGACCCGACGCTCACCGCCTCTTCGACGAGCGCGGTGATGAGGTGCGGCGTGGAGACGGCGACGTCGACGCCCCACATCTCGTTGAACATCCACTCGTTCTTCGGGCTGTTCACGCGAGCGACGACGCGGGGCACGCCGAACTCCTGCTTGGCGAGCAGTGCGGTGACGAGGTTGTCCTCGTCGTCGCCGGTGACCGCGGCGACGACGTCGGCCTGACCGGTGCCGGCATCGGCGAGCGCCGCGATCTCGCAGGCGTCGGCCTCGCGCCAGGCGACGCCTTTCGGCTCACCGGAGGCGGCAGCCGAGCGGACGACCTTGGGGTCGTTGTCGAGGATGGTGACCTCGTGACCTCCGCTTTGGAGCTGGGAGGCGATGAACCGGCCGACGCTGCCGCCGCCGGCGATGACGATCTTCATCTCAGTGATCCCTCTCGTCAGCCGTCGCCGCGCCGACCCGCATGTCAGTGGCCCGTCGCACGGGGGGACGTGGCGAACTTGGCGTCGAGCGCGGACAGGCCGTCGCCGGCCACGGCGATGTACACCGTGTCACCCTCCTGGGCGACGTGATCGGGCCTCGGCAGCTGGCTGGCGCCGAGCCGCGACAGCGCCACGAGCCGGGCGACCCCGTCGATCTCGAGGTCGGCGAGCTTGTGTCCTGCCCACCCGGCGGGCACCGAGCGCTCGACGATGGCCACGTTGGCGGCCGGGTCGACCCACTCCACGGCCGGCTCGTCCGGCAGGATCTTGCGCAACACGCGCTCGGTCGTCCACGCCACCGTGGCCACCGTGGCGATACCCAGGCGCTGGTACACGGCGGCCCGGCGGGGGTCGTAGATGCGGGCCACGACACGGTCGATGCCGTAGGTCTCGCGGGCCACGCGGGCGATCACGATGTTCGAGTTGTCACCGCTCGTCACGGCGGCCAGGGCTTCGGCCCGGTCGACGCCGGCGTCGAGCAGGCGGTCCTGGTCGAACCCGATGCCGGCGACCGTGGTGCCCGAGAAGTCGGCGCCGAGCCGGCGGAACGCCTCGGGGTTGCGATCAATGACGGCCACGGAGTGACCGGCCTGGGTCAGGTGGATGGCGAGGGACGAACCCACCCGGCCACAACCGACGACGACGACATGCACGTTCTGCGCCTTTCTAGACACCCACCGCACCCGCGGCACCCGTTGGCACCGGATCCGACGGTGCGGCATCCTAGCCACGGCCGCGCCCACACCAGCGGGGCCCGTCCGGGAACCTCCGGGCCGACACGACGGATGACGTAGTTTCTCGGCCCGTGGCTTCGATTCTGAAACGGCTCGTCATCGGGAGACCGATCGCGTCGAGCGACGAACAGCACCAGCGTCTGCGCAAGCTCATCGCCCTCCCTGTGTTCGCCTCGGATGCCATCTCGTCGACGGCCTACGCCACGGACGAGATCCTGGTGGTGCTGCTCGTGCAGGCCCATGCCGGCAATCGCTCGTGGGGGCCGATCATCCCGATCGCCGTCATCGTGTGCGTCCTCCTGGCGATCGTGGTGCTCTCGTACCGCCAGACGATCCACGCCTACCCCTCCGGCGGCGGCAGCTACATCGTCAGCCGCGAGAACCTCGGGGTGATCCCGTCGCTCGTCGCCGGCTCGTCGTTGCTCGTCGACTACATCCTCACGGTGTCTGTGTCGGTGGCCGGCGGCGTTCTCGCCATCCGCGCCGCGTTCGGCCTCTCGACCGGCTGGGCGGTGCCCCTCTGTCTCGCCTGCAT
>JAYUAM010000910.1:0-1094 GCA_043741295.1 Acidimicrobiia bacterium | reverse complement strand
CGCACGCCGCCGTCACCAGCAGCAGCGTGACGACCATGATCGCCATCGACGCTGGCCGGCGCGGGTGACGCCGTCGTGTCGTGGTCCCCGCTCGGTGCGTCACATGACCACCGTATCGACGCACCGGTTGCGGCGGTCGTCAGCGGCGGTCGTCAGCCGCGGTCGCTCTGCGGCCACGAGCGCCCGTGGAGTCGACCGATCACGGCCTCGGCGGCGGCGGTCCCCTGGCGGATGCAGGCGGGGATCCCGACGCCGCGGTAGGCGGCTCCGGCCACCACGACGCCCGGCGCCTCGCGACCGAGACGATCGTCGATGCGGGCGACGAGGTCGAGGTGGCCCGGTTGATGCTGGGGGAACCCGCGCTCCCAGCGGGTCACCCGGGCCTCGGTCGGCCGGCCGGTGAGCCGCATCGGCTCGCGCAGTTCGGTGAGAGCGCGCTCGACGAGCTCGTCGTCGGTCCCCCGTGCGCCGCCCTCGTTCCCGTAGCGACCGAGCGAGGCCCGCAGCACCACCTGGCCGGGGATGTTTGCGTGGGCCCATTTGGACGACGACCACGAGCAGGCGGTGAGCGCTCTCTGCTGGGGCTTCGGCACGAGGTAGCCGCTGCCGTCGAGACGACGGCCGACGTCACGCTCGGCGAACGCGAGGGTGACGACGGCCACCGTGGCGTGTTCGATCGTGCCGATCATCGCCGCCGCCGTGGGGGCGATGGCGACCAACTGGTTGGCGGCCACGAACGCGGGTGTCGCGACGATCACGGCGTCGGCATCGACATCGGCGACCCGCCATCGACCCTGGTCGCCGATGGCCGCGATGCGATCGACCGCCGTCCCCGTTCGTAGATCGACGCCGAGGGCACCGAGCGCGCCCGTGAGGCGGGCTACCACCGACGTCATGCCGCCGCGCGGCGCGAGGAAGATCGGCGCGGCGGTCCCACCGTCGGCGGCGGTTCGGCGCGCGGTCGCTGCCGCCTGGCGTCGCAGGCCGATCAGAAGGCTGCGCGCCCGTCCGGCCACCGCGGCGACCTGGGGTGCGGCGGCGGCGGCCGACAGGTGGTCGGCGTCGCCGGCGTTGATGCCGCCGACGAGCGGGTC
>JAYUAM010000909.1:0-7079 GCA_043741295.1 Acidimicrobiia bacterium | reverse complement strand
GGCGGAGCAGCAGAACGCGGAAGCGAGCGACATGGCCAACCAGAGCTTGAACGACATCATCCGGCGGGGCGGCATGGCCGACCTGCTCGGTCACGAGGACGAGCTGCGGCTCGGGCGGGCCGTGCAGGCCGGGCGCCAGGCCGAGGAACGCCTCGTCGCCGGTACCACGACCGATCGGCAGGCCGACCGCTTCCTCGAAGCCGAGGGCATGCGGGCCCGCAACGAACTGGTCGTGCGCAACGTGCGCCTCGCCCAGAGCGTGGCGCGCCGCTACCGCCTCCGCTCCGGCGGCGACACCGAGGACCTGTTCATGTACGGCGTCCAGGGCCTGTTCCGGGCGGCCGAGCTGTTCGACCCGTCGAAGGGCTTCAAGTTCTCGACCTACGCCACCCTGTGGGTGCGTCAGGCGATCAACGGCGCCCTCTCCGACGTCGGCCCGGCGATGCACGTGCCCTACCCCCAGCAGCTCAACGAGGTCCGCCTGCGGGCCCTGGTCGAGGAGGAGGGCCACACGATCGACGAGGCGGCCGCCGTCCTCGGGATGACCCGCCAGACCGCCCACCAGCTGCTCGCCGCCTGCGTCGTGCCGGCGTCGCTCGACCAGCCGCTGTCGGCCGGCGACGACAACCACACGCTCGGCGATCGCATCCAGACCGAACGGTCACCCGGCTACGACCTCGTCGACAACGGTGTCGCCGCGGTCGGCCAGCACGGTTCCGTCACGCCGATCCTCGACCTGCTCGACGAGCAGGAACGCCAGATCATGCAGTACTTCCTGAGCGCCGAGGGCGACATGCCCACGCTCGACGACGTCGCCGAGGCCACCGGCCTGCCGGCCACGCTCGTGCGCTCGAAGCGGATCAGTGCCCGCTCGAAGTTGGCCCACCCGGCCGCCAATGTCCGCCAGCAGCTCAGCCGCGCCGGCTGAGCGCCGATCAGGAGTACATGATGAGCCTCACCCTCACCGAAGCCCCCGTCCTGTTCCCGGCCGATTGGGCCGAGCGGGCCAACTGTCGTGACCTCGGCATCCAGCACTTCTTCGAAGATCTCCGCGTCGAGCGTCGCGGCGATCCGTACGCCAAGGCCCGCCAGGCCTGCAACGGTTGCGACCGCGATGTGCGCCTCGCCTGCCTCGCCTCCTCGATCAACGAGGGTCTGCGCACCGGCTTCTTCGCCGGCGCCATTCCGGCCCGCCGCCTCGAGATCCGCAAGGCGGCCCAGCAGGACGGCGTGGACGTGACGAGCAGCGCCGAGCTGTACCGCTACCTCCACCACACGATCGCCTGACGCCCCCGGCTGATCGGCCGCCCGACGATCGGGCGAGCTTGCGCACAATCGAGACACCCCCGACGGCGCGGCCTGTCGGGGGTGTTGCGCGTCCGGGCCCGCGGCGCGGACCGAGACCGTCGGTTGGGCCGGTCCGGGTGCCCGGGCGCGCCGAACTGGCCCAACGGACCGAGACCGGAGATGCGTCGCGCCGCCCGGCGTTGGGTCGGCGCGGCGTGCGGTGGCGCTCCCGAGTGATCCAACCCGGAGCGGCCCCGCGCGATCGCCCGGGCCCACCGGTCGGTGCCTGCTCAGAACGCGGGGGGTGCGTCCGTCGTCGTGCCTGGGTCTGTGCCGTCGGTGCCGACCACGGGAGCGCGGTCGTCCAACGGTGAGCCGAAGCCCGTCGTCGAGCGCCACGAAGAGATCGACACGGTAAGACCCGGGGCCGGTGCCGCGACGACCACATGGTCGAGGCCGAGGAACATCATCACGTGGCCGCCGTTCGGCCCGTCGAGGTTGAACACGAGGTCGGCGGGCTGAAGATCGGCCTCGGCAACGTCGAGCGTCGTCTGGCGCTGCGACACGGTGTAGTGGGGCAGGTCGACACCAGCGGCCTTCCAGGCGAACCCGGTGAGGCCCGAGCAATCGAACGTGTCCGGGCCGGTGGCTCCCCAGATGTACGGATCGCCGACCTGGGCCAGGGCGACGAAGACGACGTCGAGCCGGGCGGGCGACGTGGTCGCCCACTTGGCGTCGAGCTTGACGCCATCCACGCCGGCCCGGGTGGCGACCGCGTCGGCGAGGCGCCGGCGGCTGGCGGCGTAGGTGGTCGCGGACTGCTCACCGACCGCGGTGGCCGAGGCCTGGCGCAGGGTGAGCGTCGCCGCATCGCGCCGGGCCTGGTCGAGCCGGGCCTGGGCCTCGGTGCGCTGCTGCTCGACCTCGGCCGTGGGCTGGTCGGCGGCCGAGAGATCGAACGCCCTCGTGGTCAGCTCGCTCACGTCGGCGGTGAGGCGGGCCACCGTATGGTCGGCGGTTTCGCGAGCGGTCTGCGTCCAGAGCAGCTCCACCTGGATCTGCTCGTCGGCGTGACGGTCGGCCAGGGCCTGGGTGGCGGCGAGGGCCACCGGGTCGTTCACCGTTCCGGGCGCCGGTAGCACGGGGTCGCCGACGGGAAGCGGCGTCGTGGCGGCATTCACCGGAACCGTCGTCGTCGTGGTCGACTCGGCGGTCGGGTCGGCGGTGGTCGTCGTGGTCGACGTCGAGGTCGACGGCGCGGTGGTGGGAGATCCGTGCGCAGTCGTCGTCGTCGTCGTGCCCGCCGCCGTCGTGGTGGTCGTGCCGGGAACCGGCTCGCTGGTCGTCGGCGTCGCGACGCCGGGGCGGGGGTCGCCGGGGCCGGGTGCGCTGGGGCCGGGTGCATTCGTCGTCGCCGGCGAGGCGCCGGGAGCCGGCGTCACCGGTGAGGTCGTCGCGGTCAGGGCGGGGGTCGACGTCGGCGTCGATCCGGCGTCGGTGGCACCCGCCGCGGGAGCCGTCGTGGTCGTGATGGAGCCGTCGGGGCCGACGGTTCCCGGAACGGAGGTGGCGGGGTCGCCGGCGATCGTCGTACTCGTGGTCGTTGCCGCTGTGGGCGCGGCGCTCGCGGCAGCGAGCTGGCCGGCGGGCAGCGCGGCGCCGAGGACGGGCCCGAGCAGAGCGGCGATCAACGCACCCGAGGCCCGCCGGGCCGTGCGGGGGAGTCGCCGCCGGGCCGAGCGGTTGTGGGCGGGTCGGGCCAGTTCGGCCGGCAGCACCGGGACGACGGCACGGGCGATGAGGTCCCGCGGCGAGGGCGGGGCCAGTTCGTAGCCGTGGCCGCGTCGCCGAGCGAGCGCAGGGGCCGGGGGCCGGACCGTCGCCTCGCCCGCGCGGGGGGAGGTCCAGGTGGTGAGGTCGATGGGATCAGTCTTTTTGGCCGCCGCGTTCACGTTCGAGACCGTATGGGTGAAGGTTTGGCGACCGTTGCGCTAGGTAGCGCCAAAATCACGGAGCGAAGCCGAAAAACCCTTGTGCGTCAAGGGTTTCGCTGGTGCGTGTGGAAGTGGTCAAGACCTTCTCAATATTCCGCACGTGTGTCGGGGCGAAACGACCGGGACCGTTCAGACCACGTATCGCTGGCGGGTCCACAGCTCGCCGGTGTCGTGGCGCTCGGACGGACCGACGTGACCCGAGAGCTCCACGACCTCGAACGGCTCGGGAAAACCGCGCAACGTCATGAGACCGTGCGGGGTGACGACGACGCCGTCCGGCACTAGCTCGAGCTGGTCGGCCGGGATGAGCACCTCGAAGGCGCCGGCGGCGTCGCACAGGCGGGCCGCCAGGTTCACCGCCGAGCCAATGTAGTCGTCGCCCTCGAAGAGGAGCGCGTGTCCGGTGGCCACGCCGACGCGCAACGTCAGCGGTGCGAGGATCGGGCCGGCCATCGCTTCGAGGTCGAGCATCGCGGCGATGGCGTCGCCCTGATCCATGCCGACCATCATGCAGCCGTCTCCGAGCCACTTGGCGATGCGCACGCCGCGCTTCGACGCCACGTCGCGCACCATCGAACGGAAGCGCGAGAGGATTCGGCCGGCGGCGTCGTCGCCGTGCCCGGCCGTGTAGTTCGTGAACCCGCCGAGGTCGGCGAAGACGAAGGTTCTCGGCACCCGCACCCTTCCAGGGTACGACGCGGGGGCCCCGCGGCGTGTCGCCGGTCGGATCGCCCCGGTCATCCGTGCCGCGCCGGCGCAAGCCGGCAGGTGCCCGGGTAGCGTGCACCCATGGCGACGCGGTTCACCTACAGCCGGTGGGACGGTACCCAGAAGGGCTTCGATCTCGACGCCGACGCCATCATGGACGAGATCACCGACGACCTGCTCTACCACGGCGATCTCAACAGTGCGCTTCGCCGCATGATGCAGAACGGCGCTCAGGACCGCAACGGCGAGCGGGTTCAGGGCCTTCGCGATCTCATGGAGCAGCTGCGCCAACGCCGGCGCGACCTGCTCGAGGAGAACAGCCTCGGTGGGGTCTTCGAGGAGATCGCCGACCAGCTGCGCGAGGTCGTCGACCAGGAGCGTCAGGCGCTCGATCAGCTGGCCCGCGATGCACGCGAGTCCGGCGATGCCCGCCGGCAGGAGGTCACCGACCAGACGGTGCAGGACCGCCAGATGCAGCTCGACATGCTCCCGCCCGACCTCGCCGGCCAGGTGCGCGAGCTGCAGGAGTACCCCTTCACGTCCACCGAGGCGCGCGAGAAGTTCGAGCAACTGCTCGAACAGCTGCGCGAGCAGCTCATGCAGCGCTACGTCGACCAGATGTCACAGGGCATGGCGAACATGCCGCCCGAGCAGATGCAGCGCATGAAGGACATGATGGCCGCACTCAACGAGATGCTCGACCGTCGCCAGCGCGGGGAAGATCCGCAGTTCGAGCGGTTCATGGCGCAGTACGGCGATTTCTTCCCGGAGAACCCCCAGACCCTCGACGAGCTGCTCGAGGCGATCGCTGCCCGCATGGCTGCGATGCAACGCATGCTCAACTCGATGTCGCCTGAGCAGCGCCGGCAGATGCAGGAGCTGATGGAACAGGTGATGGGCGACATGGACCTGCAGTGGCAGGCCGACCAGCTCGGCGAGCACCTCCGCAGCCTCTTCCCGCAGATGGGGTGGGAGCAGCGCTACGACTTCTCCGGCCAGGACCCGCTCGGTTTCGCCGACGCGATGTCGATGATGGACCAGCTCGGTGACCTCGACCAGCTCGAGCAGCTGATGAAGGGGGCCACCAACCCCGGTGCGCTCGCCGAGGTCGACGTCGACAAGGCCCGCGAGCTCCTCGGCGACGACGCCGCCCGCTCGCTCGACCGCCTCGCCCAACTCGCCCGCCAGCTCGAAGAGGCCGGCCTCATCGAGAACAAGGAGGGCCGACTCCAGTTGACCCCGCGCGGGCTACGAAAGATAGGGGCCAACGCGCTCGGCGAGCTGTTCTCGAAGCTCGCCAAGGACAAGTCGGGCCAGCACCAGCAGTCACTAAACGGCGTCGGCCACGAGCGCACGTACGAGTCGAAGCCCTACGAGTACGGCGACCCGTTCAACCTCGACCTCCACCGCACGATCCGCAACGCCGTCGGGCGCGAGGGTGCTGGCACCCCGGTGCGTCTCACGCCCAACGACTTCGAGATCGAGCGCACCGAGAACCTCACGCGCTCGTCGACGGTGCTCATGCTCGACCTGTCGTTGTCGATGCCGATGCGCGACAACTTCCTGGCCGCCAAGAAGGTGGCGATGGCGCTGCACAGCCTGATCTCGTCACAGTTCCCGCGCGACTACCTCGGCATCGTCGGCTTCTCCGAGGTCGCGCGCGTGCTCAAGCCCGAGCAGCTACCGGAGGTGAGCTGGGACTTCGTGTACGGCACGAACATGCAGCACGGGTTCCTGCTGTCACGTCAGCTGCTCGCCCGCCAGACCGGTACGAAGCAGATCATCATGATCACCGACGGCGAGCCGACCGCCCACATCGAGCCGGACGGTGATGTGTTCTTCAACTACCCACCGGTGCCCGAGACGATCGACGCGACGTTGCGTGAAGTGGCGCGGTGCACGCGCGACAACATCCGCATCAACACCTTCATGCTCGACGCCACCGGCTACCTCAAGAACTTCGTCGAGAAGCTCACGCAGCTGAACCGTGGTCGGGCGTTCTTCACGACTCCCGAGACCCTCGGCGACTACGTGCTCGTCGACTTCATGGAGCACAAGCGCTCGCTCGCCCGCGGGTCGGGTCGCCGACCCGCTTGACCCGGCGGGTTGCCGCTGCGCGCGGCGACGACTGGCGTGCGACGGTCAACGTCCGCCGAGCGCGGCGGCGACGTGCTCGACGAACGCCGGGGGCGCGGTCTTCGGAAGCGAAACGAGGGCGAGGTCGGCGCCAGCCGCCTCGAACGCCGCGACGTCGCGCGCGAGCGCAGTGAGGTCGTCGCCGGCGCGCACGAGCACGCTGCAGGTGATCTCGTCCGGGTCGCGTCCGATGACATCGCACGCCTCGTGGAGCACCTCGCGGCACTGCGCGAACTCGGCCACATCCGACCCGCCGAAGTTCCAGTGGTGCGCGTGGCGCGCCGCCATCGGCAGCGTACGGCGGCGGCCCGAGCCGCCGATGCAGATCGGCAGCGGCGACTGCACGGGCTTCGGGTTGTTCATCGCCTGGTGCAGCTTGTAGTAGCTGCCGGAGAACGTCGTGTGCTCGTGCGTGAGCAGGCTCTCGAGCACGGCGAGTCCCTCCTCGAATCGATCGAAGCGCTCCATCATGGACCCGAGGCGGATGCCGAAGGCGTCGCACTCCTCCTGATTCCAGCCGGCGCCGACGCCGAGCTCGAGCCGCCCGCCCGACGTTATGTCGAGCGTCGACGCCATGTTCGCCAGCACGCCGGGGTGGCGGTACACCATGCCGGTGACGAGCACGCCGCCGCGCAGGCGCGTGGTCTCATGCAGCAGCGCCGTGAGGGTGATCCATCCTTCGAGGCAGTGCTCGGTCGAGTCGCCCATCAGCGGGTACAGGTGGTCGAACGTCCAGCCCGACTCGAACAGCTCGATGTCGTCGGCCCGCTTCCACACCTCGAGCAGCCAGGGCCAGGTGGTCCGTTGGGGCGAGGTGCTGAGACCGAAGCGCATCGGCGCAGGCTGCCACATCGGCGACGACGTACCGTTCGCTCGTCGTCGGGCTCGATCGGGACGGCGGGCGAGGTGCCCGGCCCGCACCAGTTCGGCGTGTGGAGCGACGACGTGCGGGCG
>JAYUAM010000908.1:0-1095 GCA_043741295.1 Acidimicrobiia bacterium | reverse complement strand
GGCACCGGCCTGGGGGCCGCCGGATTCGTGGTCTACGACGACTCGGTCAACATGGCCTCGGTCGCCTACGAGCTCTCCCGGTTCCTAGCTGCCGAGTCCTGCGGCCAGTGCCCACCGTGCAAGCAAGGATCGCTCTCGATCACCGCCCATCTCGCCACGCTCGTTCGCGGCGAGGCCGGCGACGACGTCCTCGGGAAGCTTGGCGCACTGCTCCGATCGGTGACCGATGCCAATCGCTGCTACCTCGGGACCGAGGAGCAAGTCGTCGTCGCCAGCATCTTGCGCCACTTCCCCGAAGACATCGCCCAGCTCCTCGAGCACGCGCCGCGAGTCCTCCGCACGGTAGCGGTCCCGCTCATCGACGACATCAGCGACGACGGTACCGTCACCTACGCGCGGCGGCGAGCGGACGCCGGACCGGAAGCGAGCGGCTGAGCGCACGTCGACCGCCGGTTCGTCGAGGGTGCCGACGCGTCAGGGGCGGCCGGACCGTCACCGCCTCGGTCAGTTCAGACCGCGCGAATCCTGCTTCAACGCCGTGTCGACCGAGAGGGCGGAGGCGACGACGAGCGTGAGGAGCGGTTGGGGCAGTTGATGGTGCAGTTGCACGACGTAGTTGTCGGCGGTGGTGAACATCTGCTTCGCCAGGCCTTCCCACGTCTTGGTGATCCGGGCGATCTCGGTGCCGGCGGCGTCCTCGATCCGGAAGTTCCAGGCCCGCCAGTTCTCGGCCTTGATCGCGCCGACCGTCGCGCCCCCCGTCTGCAGGTCGAAGCGGATCTTGCCGAACACGTTCTCCTGCACGATGCGACCGATCTCGGAGCCGGCGCCGTCGGCGACGACGATGGTCGACTTGAACATCTTCGCCGGGCGCGTGAGACGCAGCAGCACGTTGCCCGACGGCTCGGTGATCTCGAACCGGTGGGTCAGGAACTGGTCGATGCTCGTCAGCGCGCGCAGCACCTTCTTTGCTGCGCTCTGGCCGACCTCGTTCATGCTCGCCACCTGACGACCCTGCCCGTCGAACACGGCGTACTGGCTCGTGATCTCGACGATCTTGGCCTTCTGGTTCACGACCAGGATCGGCTCGGTGAA
>JAYUAM010000907.1:0-7087 GCA_043741295.1 Acidimicrobiia bacterium | reverse complement strand
CGCTGCAGCTCGCGGGCGCCATCGACGAGCGCGTCGTGGCCGTCGGGCGTGCGCGAGATCGTGTCCTCGCGCTCGTCGTCGGCCTCGGGGTCGCGGAGCGCGTAACGCCCGTCGAGGAAGGAGACCACTTCGGCCCGGAACGCGTCGAGCCCGATCATCGCCGTCCGACCTTCGCGTCGCTCCTCCGCGTCATGCAGACAAAATAGGTGAAGATTTCCAGGAGCGGCAACCCCCAGGTCAAAAGCGGCCGGTCGAGGCACCCGAAGATATAGGTTACTATTTTACCATGGACAGCCCGTGGGACCGACGGCTCGGTTTCTGGTGGATCGCCGAGGACGAGCCCGACCGACCGGCGATCGTCGAGAGCCCGGACGGCCCCCGCACCTACGGCGAGCTCGCGGGCGACGCCCATCAGCTGGTGCACCTCTTCCGGTCGCTCGGCGTCGACAGCGGCGATGCGGTCGGCGTGCTCGCCGACAACGGCAACACCCTCATCGAGGTGTCGCTCGCCTGCCAGGAGTCCGGCCTCCACTTCATCCCGCTCAACGCGCACCTCACCGCCCATGAGCTGGCGGAGATCATGGTGCACTCGGCGGCGAGAGTCCTGGTGATCGGTGAGCGGTTCGCGCCGCTACTGGAGGACCTCGACACCGCCACGCCGAACCTCCGCGTGCTGGTCGTTGGCACCATCCCCGGCACTCCGTCGCTGGCCAAAGCGCGCGTCGCCTTCCCCCGCATGGCCCCCGCCGACCGTCGCCCTGGCGGCCTGTTCGTGTACACATCAGGCACCACAGGCAAGCCGAAGGGCATCCGGCGCCCGATCCCCGATGGCGATGTCGGGCAGGTCGCCAACGACGGCGCGGTGTTCGCGCGTGCCTTCGACTTCCGGCCGTTCGACGGGCCGATGCTCGTGTCGACGGGGATGTTCCACGGTGGCTCGCACAGCTACTACATGGGCGGCCTGCACGTCGGCCAAGGGCTCGTGATCATGGCGAAATTCGACCCGCAGGAGACACTGCGCCTCATCGAGCGGCACCACGTTCGCACCGGGTACATGGTGCCCACCCAGTTCCACCGCCTGCTCCGCCTGCCCGACGAGGTGAGGGCGCGCTACGACGTGTCGAGCCTGCACGCCATCGTCCATTCGGCGGCGCCGTGCCCGCGCCCGGTGAAGGAGCAGATGATGGCCTGGTGGGGTCCGGTCGTCTGGGAGACCTACGGCGGAATGGAGGGCGCGGCCACGATCGCCAAGCCCAATCGGTGGCTCGAGAAGCCAGGCACCGTCGGGCGGGCCGTGCGCGGCGTGCGACTGTTCATCCTCGACGACGACGGGAACGAGCTCGGTGCGGGGCAGGTCGGCAACATCTACATGGAGAACGGAGTCGGGTTCTCGTACCACGACGACCCGGACCAGACGCAGACGGCGTACAAGGGCAAGCGGTTCAGCCTCGGCGACATCGGCCACCTGGACGACGACGGCTACCTCTTCATCTCCGATCGCGCCAAAGACATGATCATCACCGGCGGCACCAACGTGTACCCGGCCGAGATCGAGGCCACGCTGCTCACCCATCCGAACGTGCACGATGCCGCCGTGATCGGCGTGCCGGACCCGGACTGGGGTGAGTCCATCGTGGCGATCGTCCAGCCCAATGCGGGCGTCGAAGGATCAGCCGATCTGATCGCTGAGCTCACGATCTTCGCGAAGGCGCGCCTCGCGAGCTACAAGGTGCCCCGCTCGTGGGAGTTTCGCAGCGACCTCCCGCGCACCGAGGCAGGCAAGCTGTACAAGCGCAAGATCCGCGACGAGTACGTCGCCGCGGCCTCCACGGAAGGCAAGCCATGAGCGATTCCGGAAGCACCGCCAGGGCCCACGAGGCGTTCAAGGTCGACGACGAGCTGGAGAAGGAGTTCCAGAAGGCGCTCGAACACGAGCTCACCGACGAGGACATCGAGAAGGCCAAGCTGCTGCTCGGCATCGACACGGCCAGCAGGCACCGCGAGCTCAACTCCGTCGCCACCCCCGACGCGCTGCGGAACTGGGCGCTCGGCGTCGGTGACGACAACCCGCTCTTCGCCGACGAGGACTACGGCTGCGACACTCGGTGGGGCTCGCAGATCGGCCACGGCACCCAGATCGGCCACATCAAGACGCCGATGCTCGGCGACCCGATCCCCGACGAGATCAAGGCTCAGACCAAGAGCATGTTCCGCGGCGTGCACGTGTTCGTGTCGGGCGGCACGTGGGACTGGTTCCGGCCACTGCGGCCGGGCGACAGGGTTTTCAGCTTCGCCGGTGAGGAGAGCCTGAACGTCAAGCAGTCTGAGTTCGCCGGCCGGTCGGTGATCGCGGTCCGTCGCGACGTGGCGCTCAACCAGTTCGGCGAGGTGCTCGGCGTCTACCGGATCCTGCGTGTGCTCACCGAGCGCAAGCAGTCGCGCTCGAAGGGGAAGTACGCGGCGATCGAAGCGGCGCACTACACCGACGAGGACTACGAGAGGATCGACGCCGTCTACGCCCAGGAAGGCCCGCTCGGCGCCGACAAGCGGTACTGGGAGGACGTCACGGTGGGTGACGAGCTGAAGCCGATGGTCAAAGGGCCGACCACGATCACCGAGATGATTGCCTTCCATGCCGGTGGCTACGGCTTCGTGCCGTACGGCCTGCGCTCGTCGCGCATCGGCTACCAGAACCGCAAGCGGATCGCGCCGTTCTACGTAAAGAACGCCCAGGGCGTGTACGACGTCGCCCAGCGCCTCCACTGGGACTCGGACTGGGCCAAGGCGATCGGCAACCCGATGGCCTACGACTACGGGGTGCAGCGCCAGTGCTGGTTCTACCACCACGTGTCGGACTGGGCCGGGAACGACGCCTGCATCGTGAAGATGGAGGACTCGATCCGGAAGTTCAACTACATGGGCGACGTGCAGTTCCTCTCGGGCAAGGTCGTCGCCAAGCGGGACGAGGACGGCCAGAGGGTCGTCGACCTCGAGCTGCACATGGTCAACCAGCGCGACACGGAGACGGCGTACGGATCGGCCACTGTCGCCCTGCCGTCGCGAGAGCTCGGCCTGCCCCTGTACCCCAAGGTTCCGGTGGAGCTCGAGCGCCAGGCCGCCCATATGTTCGCCCGCCACACCGAGCTCACCGGCCAGAAGCGCCGCAGCGGTCGCTGACCCCCGAACGCCCCGACACCGACGATGAGCCTTGCCGGCGACCGCGCCGCGCTGCGCGAGCGTTGGTACCGGGAGGGCTTCTTCGGCCGGGAGACGATCGCCGATCACCTCCGTGCAGGCGCCGAGACGTTCCCCGACGCGGCGATGCACTTCGTCGGCGGGCCGACGCCGGTGTCGATCGCGCTCGACGACATGTACCGGCGCAGCCTGCGTCTCGCCGGTGGGCTCGCCGAGCTGGGGGTCGGTCCGGCGGATGCGATCGCCATCTGGGTCCCCAACTGGCTCGAGGGCGCGCTCACGTACCAGGCGGCGCTCATGCTCGGCGCCACGGTGGTGCCCATCATCCACATCTACGGCCCGAGGGAGGTCGGGTTCATCCTGCGCCAGTCGAAGGCGCGGGTGCTCGTGATGCCCGACCGGTGGCGCAACATCGACTACGGCGAGCGCTTCTCGGCGATCGGCGTCCTGCCCGACCTAGAGCATGTGGTGCTCGTCGGCGACCACGGCCCGGCGGGCGCCACCCCCTGGAGCCGGTTGGCCGGGCACGACGCCCCTTCTTCGTTGCCGGTAACCGACCCCGACGACGTGTGCCTGTTGATCTACACCTCGGGGACGACGGCCGAGCCGAAGGGCGTACAGCACACCACGAACACTCTGGTGGCCGAGATCCGCTCGACGGCGGCCGCCCTCGGCGATCGGGGCGGTGTGAACCTCGCCGCCTTCCCGGCCGGTCACATCGCCGGCGTGCTCGGCCTGCTGCGCGCGTTCCTGCTCGGCGCGTCGTCGGTGCTGATGGACCAGTGGGATCCGGCGCTCGCCGCCCGTCTCGTGCAGGAGCACCACGTCACCACGACCGCCGGTGCCCCGTTCTTCCTCGCGTCGCTGATGGACGAGGCCGAGCGACAGGGCACCGACCTCGCCAGCTTCCGCAACTACATGGTCGGCGCGGCGAGCGTGCCGCCGGCTCTCGTCGAACGGGCCGAGCGCGTCGGCATCCCGGTCTACCGCGCCTATGGGTCGAGCGAGCACCCCGTCATCACTACCGGTACCCCGTCCGATCCACTCGGCAAGCGCGCCAACACCGACGGACGGCTGACGCCGGGCAACGAGATCCGCCTGCTCGACGACGACGGCGAGGTCACCGTTGGCCGCGACGGCGAGATCGTGAGCCGTGGCCCCGAGCTGTTCGTCGGCTACCGCGACGTCGAGCTCGACGCCGGCTCGTTCCTGCCGGGCGGCTGGTTCCGAACGGGCGACATCGGTCGCCTCGACACCGAGGGCTTCCTCACGATCACCGACCGCAAGAAGGACGTGATCATCCGGGGAGGCGAAAACATCGCCTCCAAGGAGGTGGAGGACCTCCTCGCGATGCATCCGGCCGTCGTCGAAGCGGCGGCGGTGGGCAAGCCCGACGATCGCTACGGCGAACGGGTGGCGGTGTTCGTCCAGCTGCGCGACGGCATGACGATCGACCTCGCCGAGATCGGGCGCCACTTCGCCGCCCTGGGCGTCGCCCGCCAGAAGGCCCCCGAGCACCTCGAACTGGTCGACGGGTTCCCGCGCAGCCTCAGCGGGAAGGTCAGGAAGGTCGAGCTGCGCGATCGACTCCGTGAACGCCCCGCCTGACCGCTAGCTTGGCGCGAGCTTCTGACAACTGTGTCAGCGCGCTCGTACCGCTCGGAGGAGAGTCCCGTCATGCAGCTCGAAGGATCCAGCGCACTCGTCGTCGGCGGCGCCGGCGGACTCGGCGCGGCGACCGTCCGACGCCTCGTCGGAGCAGGGGTCAAGGTCGTCGTCGCCGACCTCGCCGACGAGGCCGGCACCAAGCTCGCCGCCGAGCTCGGCGACGCGACCCGGTTCGTGCACACCGACGTGCTCGACGAGGCCAGCGTCAACGCTGCCATCGACGTCGCCACCGGGCTCGGCGACCTGCGCGTCTCGGTCGACACCCACGGCGGCCCCGGCGGTGGACGCACCCTCGACCGGAACGGCGTGCCACTCGCCCTCGACGAGTTCATGAAGGTCGTGGCGATCTTCCTGCACGGCAGCTTCAACGTGCTGCGCCTCACCGCCGCGGCGATGGCGAAGAACGAGCCGCAGGAGACGGGCGAGCGCGGTGTCATCGTGAACACCGCGTCGATCGCGGGCTATGAGGGCACCATCGGGCAGGTCGCCTACAGCGCGGCGAAGGGTGGCATCATCGGCATGACGCTGCCCGCGGCGCGAGACCTGTCGGTGCTCGGCATCCGCGTCGGCACGATCGCTCCCGGCGTGTTCGCCACGCCCGCGTACGGCGGGTCACTCGACGCTGTCGAGGCTGAGTGGGGCCCGGTCGTGCCCTTCCCGAAGCGGATGGGTCAGCCCGACGAGTACGCCCACATGGCGATGGCGATCATCGAGAACCCGTACTTCAACGGTGAGGTCATCCGGCTCGACGCCGCCCTGCGGTTCCAGATCAAGGGAACCCGAACGTGACAGGTTCCCCGCGGCCGGATGGGCAGGCCGTGGCCGGTCCGGCCGGACCCGCGCCGGTCCGACCCGCGCGGTCGGTTCGGCGCACCTCGTCGGTCGACATGACGTGGCCCGGCGGCTATGGCACCCAGCTCCGCCTCGACGGGCGCGCTCGCGACGCCGTCACGGTCGATCCGAGCGTGGCGCCGGTCGTCACCGGTGAGGCGACGACGAGCGTCGGCATCGGCTTCAACCGCACGATCGAGGACATCGTCGCCGACCCCGACCGCGAGGGCGTGCACGCGCTCGTCGGCTGTCGCGGTGGCGGCTACCTGCGCGGGGCGCTCGACGAGCGCCTGCCGGGCGAACGTGAAGCCGGAACGCCGCTGTACCTGCTGCTCGACGACATCTCGGGCTGCAGCCTCATCGCCGGCTTCGGCTGGTCGCGATGGACGAAGGACTGGCTCACGCCGCCCGACCGCGTGCCTCGTCCCAGCATGGAAGGCGTGTGCATCGGCTTTGCGCCCGGTGCCACGTCCCTGCTCGAGCAGGCCTCCGGCAAGATGGGCCACCGCACCCAGCCGGTCGGGACGCTCATCAACGCGGACGACCCGTTCGGCTGGCACGAACTGCCCGCGATCCCCGACGTGTCGATGCGGCGCGCCCGACGCATCGACGTATGGCGAGACGGCGACGTGATCGTCATCGACTCCGGGTTCCAGGACAGCTCCGGGGACCCGACGCATGGCCGCATCGCTGTGCACGAGTACGTGCTACGGGCCACCGCCGACGCTGCGACGTTGACCCTTCAGTCGGTCGCGCCCGACGCCCGAATCCTGCCGTTCATGGAGTGCCCGGCGGCCGTCGCCACCGCCTCGATGGTCGTCGGTACGCCACTCGCCGACCTGCGCGCCACCGTGCTCGAACGGCTCGCCAAGACCAACGGATGCACGCACCTCAACGACGCGCTGCGCGCGCTCGCCGAGGTGCCACTGCTGCTCGCTCAGCTCGACGCGACGCTCGTCGACAGCTGATCCTGGGGCGCGGTCGCCGCCCTCCAACGCGGCGCGAGCACCGTGTACAGCAGCACGACCGCGATCGCGGCAGCCACGCCCCCGGTGAGGAAGGTCAGCCGGTAGCCGGCGCCGCCGGCGATGAGACCGAACACCGGGGCGGTCAGCGCAACCGAGAGATCCATGAACATCGTGAACGTCGCCATCGCCGAGGCCCGCTCGTGCGGGTCGACCCCGTGGACGGCGACCGGGATGAGTGACGGGGTCTGCAACGCCATGCCCCCGGCGAGCACGGCGGCCGCGAGGTACACCCCGGGTACCGCTGACCACGCCGCCAGCACCACGGTGCCGACCACCGTCACCCCCAGTGCGATGGTGCCACTACGGATCGGGCCGATGCGGTCGGGCACCCGGCTGGCGGCGATGCGTACGAGCGCGATGGCGAT
>JAYUAM010000906.1:0-1098 GCA_043741295.1 Acidimicrobiia bacterium | reverse complement strand
ATTGGTCTGAACTTGTACTCTAAGCGCGATGGCCGATGTCCCGATCACGCCGCCGACGGTCGAGCGCGACCCGTCGACAACTGGCATCACCGACGAGCGGATCGCGGCGGCGCGCTCCGCCGGTGCGGGTGTCGTGACGCACACGCCGACACTGGAGTCCTTCTTCCTCACCGACCGCTTCTGTTCCGGTGATGCGGGCGTGGGCGGTCCCGGGCGGGTCGTGCTGAAGGCCGAGAACCTGCAGCGCACGGGCAGCTTCAAGATCCGCGGGGCGATGGCCAAGCTCGGCGAGCTGGGCGACGCCGCCCAGGCGGGGGTCGTGGCGGGTAGCGCCGGCAACCATGCCCAGGCACTGGCGCTCGCCGCCCGCGTCCGGGGCGTGCCGTGCGAGATATTCGTTCCGACCGGCGCGTCGATCTCGAAGACCGAGGCGACGCGCGGCTACGGCGCCACCGTGACGCTCGGCGGCGATTCGGTCGATGTCGCCGTGGCGCTCGCCCGCGAACGCGCAGCGGCCACCGGCATGCACTTCTGCTCGCCGTTCGACGACGAGGCCGTGATCGCTGGCCAGGCGACGCTGGGGCTCGAACTGCTGGCCGACGTGCCCGATCTCCGTCTCGTCCTCGTGCCGCTCGGCGGCGGCGGCCTGGCCAGCGGCGTCGCCATCGCCGTGAAACGTCACGACCCGTCGATCGTCGTGGTCGGCATCCAGGTGGAAGCGTGCGCGCCCTACGCCGACCGTCCGCCGGCCGAGGGTCCGATCACCACGCTGGCCGACGGCATCGCCGTCAAGCGCCCCGGCACGGTGACGCGTCCGCTCGTAGAGCACTGGCTCGACGACATCGTCACCGTCGACGAGAACGCCGTCGCCGACGCGATGATGTTCACGTTGGAGCGGGCCCGCTTCGTGGTCGAGGGCGCCGGCGCCGTCGGCATCGCCGCCTTGTCCACCGGCGCGGTCACCGCCGCCGTAGACGGAGCCACGTGCGTGATCCTGTCGGGCGGCAACGTCGACCTCGGCGTGCTTCCCGGGTTGTTGCGTCGCCACGAGACGCTCGCCGGTCGTCGCCTCATCCTGTTCGCGCGCATCAGCGACCG
>JAYUAM010000905.1:0-3014 GCA_043741295.1 Acidimicrobiia bacterium | reverse complement strand
GCGCAGCAGATCGAGGGTGGCAACGCTGCGCGCGAGCAGATGCTCCGCGCCAAGTCCCTCACCCCGGCCAAGAAGCGGGAGCTCCGCCGGTGTTCCCGGCACGGCGACGAGGCCCAGCGCACGTTCGTGCAGTCGAACCTGCGTCTCGTCGTGTCGATCGCCAAGAAGTACCAGGCGTCCGGCCTGCCGCTCCTCGACCTCATTCAAGAGGGCAACCTCGGCTTGATGCACGCCGTCGAGAAGTTCGACTGGCGCAAGGGCTTCAAGTTCTCCACGTACGCCACGTGGTGGATCCGTCAGGCGATCACCCGCGGCATCGCCAACACCGGCCGCACCATCCGGCTACCTGTGCACGCCGGCGACACGCTCGCCCGGCTGCAGAAGGCCCGCGCCCGGCTCGAGCTGAAGCTCGGCCGCCCGGCCACGCTGGCCGAGCTGTCGGCCGAGGTCGAGATGCCGGAGGACAAGGTCACCGAGGCGCTGCGCTTCGCCGCCGAGCCCCTGTCGTTGTCCGAGCCGCTGCGCGAGGATGGCGATGCCGAGCTCGGCGACGTCGTCGAGGACCGCTCGGCCGAGAGCCCCTTCGAGGTCGCCGCCACCGCGCTGCTGCCCGAGGAGATCTCGCGGCTGCTGGCCCCGCTCGACGAGCGTGAGCGCGAGATCCTGAAGCTCCGCTTCGGGCTCGACCGCGGCGAGCCGCGGACCCTCGAAGAGGTGGGCGAGCACTTCAACCTCACCCGTGAGCGCATCCGCCAAATCGAGGCTCGGGCGATGTCGAAGCTCCGCCACCCCTCCAGCGACACGGGCGCCCGCGACCTGCTCGCCGTCTGACCCGCCCGAAGGTCGCGAACGAGGCCCGTGCCCAATCTGGTGGCGGGCGTCGTCGCGCGCGCCCGTCGCCCGCCGATCCGTACGGCGTTGGCGTGCTCCCATCCGGGTGCCCCGTCCATGAGGATCGTCACGGTCTCGACACCGGATTGACACCCTGCGGCGGCGAGGGCGCGCGCCTCGTGAGCACCGGTCGCCGACCACCCGTAGCGTTCGACGATTTGGCGCCGACGCGTCGTGCCTGGTGCGAACGCGCTCTGGGTGGTCAAATCACCTCATTGGGCGAGTCGCTGGTGTGACATAGCGCATTTCTTGGCCGGGACTTTCCGCCAACCCATGGTCAAGCAGTCGTTAACGGTTCACAATGCGAACTTCGTTCACGTGACATCACGTGACGTGGCACGGCGGCCAAACAGCGGCGCGGGAGAGCGATGACCGATCTTCAGGAAACGACCCATGCGACCGCGCCGCTCGCCCGGTCCACGATCACCGCGCTGCGGGCGGTGACCGACGAGCCGGTTCCCGTCGCCGCCGGAGGGCCCGCGCTCGCGGGGGACCGCCGCCGCCGGTTCGGCACCGCGGTCGCTACCGTCACCTACGACGTCGTCGGGCTGGTGATGGCGATCATCCTGTTCGGTGAGCTGAAGCCGCCCACCGTGTTCGTCGCGGTCTCCGCCATCGGCCTGCTCGGCGTCGGCGGGTTGTACCGCCACCGCATCACGCTCTCAGTGCTCGATGATCTACCGGCGATCGTCGGCCGGTTGCTCGTCGCTGCGGCGCTCGGAGCGACGTTCCGCCAGCTCCTCTCCGACGATGTCGAGTTCGCGTCACGGGTGCGGCTCGCCGCTGCGTCGATCGTCTTCGTGCTCGCCGGTCGCACGGTCGTGTACTCGCTCCAGCGCAAGATCCGGGCCCGCGGCCGCATCAGCTTCCCCACCCTCGTCCTCGGGGCCGGTCGAACCGGGCACGACCTCGCCACGCTGATCCGCGATCATCCGGAGTGCGGGCTCTCGGCCGTCGGCTTCTACGATCCGGACCCGTTGCCGATCCGGGCCCGTACCCTTCCGGTGTTCGGTGCGGGCACCGACCTCGCCGAGCTGATCGAGCAGCTCGGTGTGGCCGTGGTGATCGTCGCCTACAGCTCGGTCAACTCCAAGATGCTCGTCGACCTCCTGCGGGCCTGCGATCGCCTCGATTGCGAGATCTTCCTCGTACCGCGGCTCTACGAGCTCTCGGCGCCGCTGAGTCGGCAGGCCGAGCACCTCTGGAGCATGCCCCTCGTGCGGCTCAACCGTGCCCCGTACCGGTCGCTCGGCTGGCGGGTGAAGCGACTCGTCGACATCGTCGGCGCCGCCATCGGCCTCGCCGTGCTCGCGCCCGTGCTCGCCGTCGTCGCCCTGCTCGTGCGCTTCGATGGCGGGCCGGGCATCCTGTTCCGCCAGGAGCGGATCAGCAAGGACAACCGCCGCTTCACGATCTACAAGTTCCGCACGCTGCGCCCGGTCGACACGAACGAATCGGCCACGAAGTGGAACATCCGTCACGACGATCGGCTGCGCCCGATCGGCAAGGTCCTGCGCTCGACCTCGCTCGACGAGCTACCCCAGCTGTGGAACGTGTTGCGGGGCGACATGAGCATCGTCGGACCCCGCCCCGAGCGGCCCCACTTCGTCGGTCAGTTCTCCGAGGAATATCCTCGGTACCGGGCCCGCCATCGGGTTCCGTGCGGGCTGACCGGTTGGGCCCAGGTGCAAGGGCTCCGCGGCGACACCTCGATCGAGGAGCGCGCACGGTTCGACAACCACTACATCGACACCTGGTCGCTCTGGAACGACGTGAAGATCATGCTTCGTACTGCAACCGCACTCCTCGCCCGACGGGGCGGCGGCTGACCCTGTGAGCAATTCCTCTCCCGAGCCGCAGGTCCTCGAGCATCTACGGGTCGTGTCGCGCTACCGGCGCGTCATCGCCGCCGTGAGCCTCGGCCTTGCCGCGCTCGTCTTCCTCCTCCAGTCCGCCCAGACGCCGACGTACGCGGCCACGGCGACCGTTCGTTTCGTCGTTCCCGAGATCACTTCCGGCGGTTCCGTGGCGCGTGAGAGCGCCGATGTCCTCGCCGTCACCTACGTCGAGACGGCGACCGGTCCAGCGTGGGCCCAGCGGGTCGTGGCCGCCGGCGGCGCCGT
>JAYUAM010000904.1:0-1099 GCA_043741295.1 Acidimicrobiia bacterium | reverse complement strand
CGACCCACTGCCGCGCCGCGGGTACCGTTCGCCCGATGGGACAGGAACCGGTCGACGCGCCGATCGATCCGCAGGTCGTGGCCCTCGCGCGCCGTGTGCCGGGCTGGGCCGATCTCCCGCTCGCCATCGAGCCGATCGAGCTCGGCATCACGAACCGCAACTACAAGGTCACCCTGCCGGATGACACGGGCTACATGCTGCGCGTGCCGGGCGAACGGACCGAGGTGCTCGGCATCGACCGGGCGTGCGAGGCCGAAGCGGCGCGCCGCGCCGACGCGCTCGGCATCGGGCCGCCCGTGCTGTGCGAGCTGCCCGGCGTCGGCACGCTTGTCACTGGTTTCGTCCCCGGTCGCCACGCTAGCGACGACGCCGAGTTCGTCGGTCGGCTGCCCGAGGTGGTCGCCGCGCTGCGCGCGTTCCACCGCAGCGGGCCGATCGCCGGGCGCTTCCCGATCCACCGCGTGGTCGAGTGGCACGAGCGCGATGCTTCGTCACGGGGCGTCAGGCCGCCGGAGAGCTACGCCGAACTGCACGCCCGGTCCGCCGCGATCGAGGCCGCGTTCGCCGCCGCCCCGACGCCGCCTGTCCCGTGCCACAACGACCTGCTCCCCGCCAACGTGCTCTTCGACGAGGGACGCGTGTGGCTGCTCGACTTCGAGTACGCCGGGATGAACGACCCGTTCTTCGACCTCGGCAACCTGGCCGCGAACAGCGCGCTCGACCCAGCCGCGCAGGAGGGTCTGCTGTCGTCGTACTTCGGCGCGGTGACGTCGGCCCGATGGGCCCGGTTGCAACTGATGATGGTCATGAGCGAGCTGCGCGAAGGCATGTGGGCCGTCGTTCAGCAGGCGATCTCCACACTCACGCACGTCGACTTCGTGGCCTACGCGGACGAGCGGCTCGGTAACTGCGCCCGGCTGTGCGCCACGCCCGAGTTCGGGCGCTGGCTCAACGATGCCGCCGACGCGGTTTGAGCGCACACCCGAGTCCGACTTCTCGGCACGGTTCGTCGCGGATTCCGCAACGTTCCGTGCCGAGAATCCATCTCCGGTCGACTCCGTCAGCCGACTGCGGTCAGTCGTCGGCGTCGGCGTCGTGC
>JAYUAM010000903.1:0-1100 GCA_043741295.1 Acidimicrobiia bacterium | reverse complement strand
CGGCATCGTACGACGAGGTGAAGGATGCCAGGCAGGTCGCGAGAGCGACGATCAGCGACACGACCATGGCTCCGTTGGCGATCGCCCACGGGCGACGTCCGATGCTCAGTCTGTAAAGGCTGGGCAAGGGACGGCCGACCGCGCTCGTTGAGTGAGGTCGGGTGCGCCGGAGCAGGGACCCGATGACACGAGCCGCGAACAGGCTGCCGGTGATCCACACGGCGACTGGCAGAACAAGCAGGCTGATGTTCAGCTCGACGGCTCGCCCGAAGTAGACGGACCCGGCGGCACCGTCAAAGGCGTTCGCGCGAATGGCCAGCGCGGTGCCGGCGACCACGACAGCCAGACCGGCGATGTCGAGCCGCGCTTGCCGCCAGAGCGGCTGCCGCCCCGCGAATCGCGCCCGGTCCTCGTTGATCTCACGATCGATCGATCGGCGGCCGGTGATGTACAGGGCAAGGCCCGTGGAGACAAACCCGCCGACGCTCCCGAGCAACGCGGAGGCAATGAGGATGGCGGGACTTGCCTGGGCGAGTGATTCCTGGCCGAGGATGGCGGCAGCCGTCAGGTAGCCCATGGCAAGCCCGGCGACCGATCCCGCGGCGGTCAGGAGGCCCGTACGGAGGGCGAGCATGCGCAGGAGATGCCGACGACTCGCCCCTCGGACACGGAGCGTGGCCTGCTCGCGGCGCTGGGCGTCGGCAAGCACAGTCCCGGCATATGCGGCAAGCATCGCGGCGAGGAAGAGACCGGGGAGGCCGAGAAAGACGAACAATCGCTTTGCAACTCCGGCGTCCTCCGCGGCGACGGCAAGCGTGTTGGAGATGTTGTCGAGCAGGTAGTCCTGGTGGGCCGCGACAGCGCTGATGTCGGCAGCGATGGCCTTGGTCTGGGCCAACGCCGTCGCCGGATCGGCGTGCAGCAGCTGCCGCCGCAGGCCGATGTCGATCTCACGAATCGGGGGATTCTTGAGCCTCGTCCCCCGTTGCGTGGCGGCTCGTTCGTAGGCTGGCTGCACCGTCCCGGCGAAGACTGCCGGCGAGACGATGATCGAGTTGCGCGAGTAGAGGAACGTCTCGAGGTCGCCGCCGCGACGGCTC
>JAYUAM010000902.1:0-1100 GCA_043741295.1 Acidimicrobiia bacterium | reverse complement strand
TGCAGCACTACGAGGCGACGAAGACGAACGACGCCCGCGACAACCACGCGCTCGTCATGGCGGTCGGGACCAAGGACCAGAAGGACACGGCGACGCTCGACCGGCTCGACAACGACGCCGCTTTTGCGCTGCACGAGATCATCACGCAGGCCGCGGTGGCACCCGACCCGGCGCAACCCGACGTCTTCGACCCGAACATGCTCGGCATCCTCGCCACCTACGGCATCGCCGAGAAGTGGCTCGCGGCGTGGGTGAGCGGCGGTCGCGACCAGGATCAGCTCGAGCTCGCCGAGAACCGCGCCCTGCGGTTCATCGGCGCCGAACGCGACCCGAAGACGATCGGGCAGCGGATCGTGGCCACCTTCGCCAGCATCAAGGCGTTCTTCACCGGGACACGCGACAGCACGGCCGAGCCGGCGACCGTGAGGCTCGAGGCGGCGACCAAGACGCAGACCATCGGCCTCATGGCCCAGGGGTTCCCCACCGCCACCCCCGGCCAGATCACCGACGAGCTCAAGGTCGACGTCGTCGACAGGTTGGGCGCGACGCACAACCCGAAGGACGACCCGGCTCGAGGCGCCGAGGTCGGCAAGGCGATCGACGAGGGCATCCTCGCTGCGCTGTCGAGAATGCTCGCCCCGCGCCTCGTCATCCCCGGCACGATCACGGTTCGGGCAGGCGCCGTCAACTTCCTCGAGCTCTGACCGCGCCGTGATCGTGGAGACCTGGGAAGCGCTGGCCGACGCGCTCCTCCGGGGGGCGGCGGCACGGCGGGCCCCACTCGTCGGACCCGTCGAGCTCGCCAGCCTGGTCGCCGCGCTGCCCTCGTTCGTCGCGGACGGCGGCGTGCCAGCGGATGACACGGTCGGCGTTGCGCGGCGCGCCGTGGAGCAGGACCGGAGCAGCGCGTTCGCCGGCATCTGCGCCAACGCCGGACTCGATGCGCAGCAGGCCGAGATGCTCGCCCTGCTCGTGGCGGTCGACGGCGACGCCGACCGTTCGCGCGTGGTCGCTGCGCTGCACGGAGACAACACCCACCGCCCGACGCTCGGCCTGCTCGCCGCATCGTTCGGTGCCGACAGCAGCGCCCTCGCGGCCGT
>JAYUAM010000901.1:0-7110 GCA_043741295.1 Acidimicrobiia bacterium | reverse complement strand
ACCGCGGCCGACGCCCGGAGGCCCGACGACCCGCCGATCGTTCGAACGCCGAACCGCGGACCGCCGGAGCGCGCTCGTCGGGGTCGCGTTGGGTCGATGGTACGACTGTCATGGGCTGGGCCCGCTCCCTGTTCGTCCGCCGGCCGTCTAGACGAAGGTGTGCGGGCGCGACCCTTGTTTTCGCAAGTGCGGCCTTCGTGCGCCGAGCGTGACTTGTTCGCGTCATCACCGACAGAGATGGCCTCCATCACTCGTATCCGTTTGGGTGACAGTCGCCTCCCGCTGATACGATCGACCACTCAGCCGCGGCCGATCGATGGCCGACGCGCATGGTGAGACGCAGGTCCGGGAGACGTAGTCATGGCAGCAGTATGTGAACTGTGCGGCAAGAAGCCGTCCTGGGGTATGTCCGTCTCCCACTCGCACGTACGCACGAAGCGTCGCTGGAACCCGAACATCCAGCGCGTGCGGGCGCTGGTCAATGGTTCGCCGAAGCGATTGCAGGTCTGCACCGGCTGCATCAAGGCCGGCAAGGTCGTCAAGCACACCCGTTGAGGGTGAGCGACCGGCCATGCAGGGCGTCATCAAGAGCTACGACCCCACGTCGGGCGACGGGATCGTGATGTCCGACAGCACGCTCGCCGACTACGACCTCGCTGGCGATGCCCTCGCCGGGTCGATCTTCCGCATGTTGCGTCAGGGCCAGCGCGTGATCTTCGACATCGACGCCAGCGGTCGGGCGACCCGGCTCCGCCTCGGGTCCGAGGTCGACATGGGCACCCCTGGATTTCCGCCGAACCGTTAGCAGTCGCCGAACCGATAGCACTCGACCACAACGGTCGCCACCAGCGTGGGTGACGACACTGGAGTGAGGACCGATGCCAGCAAGCTCGCACAACCAACGGCTCCACAAGTGGATCGACGGGTGGGCAGCGGTGCTGCAGCCGTCCGCCGTCCATTGGTGCGACGGCTCGACGGAGGAGTACGAGCAGCTCTGTGCCCAACTCGTGGCCAGCGGCTCGTTCACGGCGCTCGACGACGAGAAGCGGCCCAACAGCTACTGGGCGCACTCCGACCCCGGCGACGTCGCCCGCGTCGAGGACCGCACGTTCATCTGCTCCCCCACGGCCGACGACGCCGGCCCCACGAACAACTGGCGTGAACCAGCGGCGATGCGGACCGACATGACCGCGCTCTACACCGGTGCGATGCGCGGTCGAACGCTGTACGTCGTGCCGTTCTCGATGGGTCCGCTCGGCTCCCCGATCGCCCACATCGGCGTGCAGCTCACCGATTCGGCCTACGTGGCTGCGTCGATGCGGATCATGACGCGCATGGGTCAGGGCGCGCTCGACGTCCTCGGTGACGGCGACTGGGTGCACTGCGTCCACTCCGTCGGCGCGCCACTCGAACCGGGCCAGGACGACGTGCCGTGGCCGTGCAACCCCGACAGCAAGTACATCGTCCACTTCCCCGAGACCCGCGAGATCTGGAGCTACGGCTCGGGCTACGGAGGCAACGCGCTGCTCGGCAAGAAGTGCTTCGCGCTGCGCATCGCATCGGTGATGGCGCGCGATGACGGGTGGCTCGCCGAGCACATGCTCATCGTCAAGCTCACCCCCCCGGCCGGCGAGGCGCGCTACGTCGCGGCGGCGTTTCCGTCGGCCTGCGGCAAGACGAACCTCGCCATGCTCGTGCCCACCGTGCCCGGCTGGAAGGTGGAGACGGTCGGCGACGACATCTGCTGGATGAAGTTCGGCGCCGACGGACGGCTGTACGCGATCAACCCGGAGGCCGGGTTCTTCGGCGTCGCTCCCGGGACGGGCGACCGGACGAACCCCAACGCGATGGCCACCGTGTGGGGCAACAGCATCTTCACGAACACTGCGCTCACGCCCGAAGGCGACGTCTGGTGGGAGGGGATGACGAAGGACGTCCCGCCCCGGCTCACCGACTGGAAGGGCCAGATGTGGACCCCCGAGACGGACACACCGGCGGCCCACCCCAACGCCCGCTTCACGACACCGGCCGAACAGTGCCCGTCGATCGCCCCCGAATGGCAGGACCCGGCCGGGGTGCCGATCTCGGCGATCCTGTTCGGAGGCCGTCGGGCCAGCACCGTGCCGCTTGTGAACCAGGCGTTCGACTGGGAGCACGGCGTGTTCCTCGGCTCGATCATGGCGTCCGAGACCACCGCCGCGGCCACCGGTGCCGTCGGCCGGCTGCGCTTCGACCCCATGGCCATGCTGCCGTTCTGTGGGTACAACATGGCCGACTACTGGGCCCACTGGCTCGCCGTCGGTGCGAACGCCGACGCCGCGAAGCTCCCGAAGATCTTCTTCGTCAACTGGTTCCGCAAGTCGGCCGAAGGTGCGTGGCTGTGGCCGGGATACGGCGAGAACAGCCGCGTGCTGAAGTGGGTCTTCGAGCAGGTGTCCGACGAGGACCGCGGCCAGTCGATTGAGACTCCCATCGGGTTGCTCCCCACACCGGAGGCCCTCGACACGACCGGGCTCGCGGTGACGGCCGACGACATGACCGAACTGCTGCGGGTCGACATCGACGGATGGCGCGCCAACATCGCCCAGATCGAGGAGCACTACGACCGCTTCGGCGAACGGTTGCCGGCCGAACTGGCCGCCCAGCTCCGCGCCCTCGAGAAGCGGCTCGCCGCAGTCTGATTCGCCGGGGGCCTGATCCCCGCCGGCCGGAGCCGGCCGAAGCCCGATGCCGCGGCGGCTACGCTCGACGAGTTCACCATCGAGGGGGCCCGTCATGAGCGTGAGCGCGTACATCCTGATCCAGACCGACGTCGGCAAGGCAGCCGACGTGGCCGAGCGCATCCGACTCGTCAAGGGCGTCACCGCCGCCGACGACGTCACCGGGCCCTACGACGTCATCGCCCGCGCCGAGGCCGGCTCACTCGACGAACTCGGCCGGGCCGTCCTCTCGGAAGTCCAGTCGATCGACGGCATCACCCGCACGCTCACCTGCCCCGTCGTGCACCTCTGATACTTGGTGCTCGCAGGGCCGGAGCTGGCTCCGGGCCTTGACCTACTCGCCCTAGGGGGCTGCGCGTTCGCGGGTGGCGCGGCGTTGGCGTTTGACGGCGTACATCGAGCGATCGGCGCGGGCGAGGAGCGAGTCGGGGGTGTCGCCGTAGCCGGCGACGACCACACCCACGCTCCCGCGCAACGACACGGCTGTGGCACCCAGCTTGAAGGGTCGGCCGATCGCCCCGGTGCACGCCCGTTCCAGCTCGGTCACCACGTCGACGCCGGCCGGCCGCACCACGAGGATCACGAACTCGTCGCCGCCGAGGCGGGCGACCAGGTCGTCGGCCGTCACCGCCGACGTCAGGCGTTCCGCCAGTCGCACGAGCACCTCGTCGCCGGCATGGTGCCCGAGTGCGTCGTTCACCTGCTTGAAGCCGTCGAGATCGACGAAGAGCAGCGCCACGCTGCGGTCCGACCCGTCGCGGGCACCGAGCAGCTCGCGGAGCCGGCCGCTGAGCAGCACCCGGTTGGCCAGCCCGGTCAGGGGGTCATGTGTCGCGAGGTGCTCCAGTGACCGGCGGGCCTCGTCGAGGTCGGTGATGTCGTGGGCGGTTACGACGAACCCGCCGACGAGCGGATCGTCCAACAGGTTCACGACGGCAAGGGCGTAGGGCGTCACCGTCACACCGTCGGCACTCGTCAAGCGCGCCTCGGAGTGCAGCACCTGGCGGCCGGTGGTCGCCCGGGCGAGATCGGCGACGACCCGAGGACGGTCGGCCGGCACGACGAAACTGGTGAAGAGCGCCCCGATGACGTCCGCGGTGTCGTGCCCGAGCGCCCGCACCCACCCACCGCTCGTCGTACGCACGCAGCCGTCCGGGTCGAGCACGAGGAGGATGCCCGCGGAGTACTGGACGAGCAGTCGGAACCGCTCCGTCGAGTCGTGCTCCAGCTCGTAGGCGCGCCGCTGCGTCGTGTCGCGAACCGAGAGCAGCAGTCCACCTACCTGCGGATCGTCGATCAGGTTGCGGGCCACCATCTCCACGTACTTCCAGCCGCCTCCGGCCAACGCCAACCGCAGCTCCATCGGCGGGCCGACATCGTTGCGACGCATGCCTTCGACCGAGACGAGGGCGAGCGCCACGTCGTCGGGATGCACGAGGGCGAGCACGCTGCGACCGACGAACTCATCGCGGTTCCAGCCGAGCACCTCCTCGACGGACGCGCTGGCATCGATCAGCTCGTTGTTCGCCCCGACGAGCACCACTGGATCGGGCAACAGGTCGAAGAGGTGACGCAACACGCCGGACTCGATCGTCACACGGGAAGGCTATGGGCCGATCCGTCGTCGCGGACCGCGAACGCGCCTCGTCAGGCGACCTTTGCCTTGAGCAGCGCGCGGATCGCCAGGCCCATCACGAAAAGGCCGCCGCCGCCGTAGAGCAGGTAGACCTTGGCCTTGAGTGCGGTCCGGTACGAGTAGAGGATCGCCACGGCGATGATGGCGACGAACCCGTAGAACATGTGGAACTGGGCGGCCACCTTGTGCTCGCCGGCGACCATCCCGACACCGAGCCCGACCTGCACGAAGACCGCCACTTCGGCGGCACCCGTGAACCACCACAACGAGCGGGTTCTCCACTCCGGCCACCGGTGGGCGGCCAGCGCCCAGCACCCGGCCAACCCGTTGGCGATGATCACGACCCACGCCCAACTACGGTGGACGCGCAGCAGGGTCGACGCGGCGACGATGACTCCGGTTCCCATGGCAGCGGCGAGGTTAGCGAGCCGGGTCGCGGCGAGACGGCGTCACAGCAGCCAGGTCTCGGCGGTGCCCGCCGGCGCACCTCTGTGGATGAACCACTCCGTGCCGAACGCCGTGGCGAACTGCTCGTCGGGCATCGTGAGAAACATCGAGGTGTCGGTGACCTGGCTGGCGTGGCAGGCGATCGACCGGCGCTTCTGCTCGACGAACGCGCTGACGTCGACCTTCGTGGTGAGGTCGGCTTCGAGCATGCCGAACGGATTGCCGTCGTCGGCGGGGCCATCCGGGTCGAAGACCGAATCTTCGGGAGCGCCCGCCTCGCGCGCCATCGCCATGAACGTGCGGATCTCGTCGCGATTCATCGTCGCCTCGTAGACGCGGTCGACGCCGGCCAGCTCGGCCGCCCGATGGCCGACCTGGTGGACCTTGACGTGGTCGGGGTGGCCGTAGTTCCCGTGCCAGTCGTAGGTGGTGAGCACGTCGGCCTGCTCCTCGCGCAGGATGGTGGCGAGGCGCCCGGCCGCCTCGTCGAGTGGCGCTCCGGTGAACGAACCGGCGTGGCCGTTCTGCTCCCAACCCGTCATCCCCGAGTCGAAGTAGCCGAGCCACGCCACGCGCTGGATGCCGAGCGTGGCGGCGGAGTTCGCGGTCTCGACCCGACGACGCGCGGCGAGCGTCTCGCCGGCGGCGAGGTCGTCGGGGGACTCGCCGTACTCGCCTCCGGTCGCCACGACGAGCACGACGCGGTGGCCCTCGGCCACCGCACGAGCCGCGGTCCCTCCGGTGGTGATCGACTCGTCATCGGGGTGGGCGTGGAACAGCACGATCGTCGACATCGCCCCCATTCTCGCCGACCCGCGCCCCAGATCCCCCAGCGACGCCCCTCACGCCCCGATGATCACCGCACGGCTCCTGTGGCGAACAGCTCGTCCACGCGGTCGATGGAAAGACCCCACTCGAGAAGCACGGCGCGCGTGTGCTCCCCCGCTCGGGCCGGTGGTCGGCTGATCTGCGGGACCGATCGGGAGAAGCGGGGAGCCGGCGCCGGCTGCGTGACGCCCTCGACGTCGACGAACGAGCCGCGCGCGACGTTGTGCGGATGGCGGGCGGCCTCGCCCATCGTGAGCACCGGCGCGAAGCACACGTCGGTGTGCTCCATCAGCGCACACCACTCGTCGCGCGTCCGGGTGCGAAACAGCGCTGCGAGGCGTTCCGTGAGCCCTGGCCACGCCGCCCGGTCGTGCTGGCGGGCGAAGTCCGGATCGTCCGTGAGCCCGGTGAGGTGGAGCAGCTCGGCATAGAACTGCGGCTCGATCGAGCCGATCGACACGTACCCGCCGTCGGCGCACTCGTACACGTCGTAGTAGTGCGCACCGCTGTCGAGCATGTTCGTCCCCCGGGCGTTCTCGTCGAACATGCCGACGGACCGCATCGTCCAGAACATCGACATGAGGACAGCCGAACCGTCCACCATTGCGGCGTCGACCACCTGACCCGAACCCGTGCGCGCGGCGTCGAGCAGCCCGCAGACGATCCCGAAGGCGAGAAACATGCCGCCCCCACCGAAATCGCCGACGAGGTTGAGCGGCGGCACCGGCCCTTCACCGCGCCGGCCGATGTGGGCGAGCGCACCAGCCAGCGAGATGTAGTTGATGTCATGCCCGGCGGCCTGCGCGTACGGCCCATCCTGGCCCCACCCGGTCATCCGCCCGTAGACGAGCTTCGGGTTGCGGGCGAGGCAGACATCGGGACCGACACCGAGCCGCTCGGTGACACCCGGGCGGAAGCCTTCAAGCAGGGCGTCCGCGCCCGCCACGAGATCGAGCACGGTGGCCACGCCGTCGGGATGCTTCAGGTCGACGGCGATGTTGCGACGGCCGCGCTGCAACACGTCGGGGTTCGGACCGGCATCGGTACGCACGGCCTGCGCGCGCTCGACGCGGACGACCTCGGCGCCCATGTCGGCGAGCATCATCGCCGCGAACGGGCCGGGCCCGATGCCGGCCAGCTCGATGATGCGCAAGCCGGTGAGAGGTCCAGACATGGCGGTTGCTCCAGGGTTCGTCGGGGAGTTCGTCGGATCGGTCAGGGCGTGCCGGGCGCGACGCGAGACGCACCAAGCGGGCCTTCGCCGAGCGCGGAGATGCCGGCGACGGCGGCGACGAGCAACGGCCACAACGCCACCGGCAGGTCGTGGCCCATGTCGGCGATCATGAGGAGGTGCGCACCGGGGACGAGAGCCGCCGTGCGCTCTCCGCCCGTAGGCGTGATCAACGTGTCGTCCCGACCGTGCACGACGAGAGTCGGGACGTCGAGGGCGCGCAACGCGTCGGCCCGGTCGGGCGCGAC
>JAYUAM010000900.1:0-1105 GCA_043741295.1 Acidimicrobiia bacterium | reverse complement strand
TTCTGGATGCCCGTGAAGCTTCTCGTCATCCCGTTCCTGCTCTTCCTGCAGGTGATCGGGTGGACGGTGTACGTGCACCACGTGGCGCCCGAGATCCGGTGGTGGCCGCGGCGTGAGTGGTCGCAGTTCAAGGGCCAGATGGAGTCGACCACCATCATGAAGACGCCGCGCATCGTCAACCGGCTGTGGCTGCACAACATCTTCGTGCACGTCCCGCACCACGTCGACGTGCGCATCCCGTTCCACAAGCTGCCGCAGGCGGCCAAGGCCATCGCCGACGCGTTCCCCGGCACCGTGCGCACGATCCGCTTCTCCGTGCGCGGCTACCTGCGCTCCACGAAGTCGTGCAAGCTCTACGACTTCGAGGCCGGCACGTGGCTCCCCTACGCCGCGGCACGCGGCATCTCCCCGACCACGGTGGGCGAAGCGGCCTGACCGCGGCGGTCACCCGCAACCGGGCGGTGCTCGCCCGCCAACTGCTCCTCGAGCGCGCCGCGCTGCCACTCACCGGCGTGCTCGAACAGATGGGTGGCCTGCAGGCGCAGTACGCGCCGTCGATGTACGTTGGGTTGTGGAGCCGCCTGGCCGGGTTTGCGCGCGACGACCTGACCTGCGCGTTGGAGCGTCGCGAGGTTGTACAGGGAACGTTGCTGCGGGCCACGATCCATCTCGTGTCAGCTGCCGACTACTGGCCGTTCGCCGTGGCGGTCGGCGAGGCTCGCCGACGCTGGTGGCTCACCGTGCGCAAGGACGTCACGGCGGCGGACATGGAACGCGCCGCGTCCGTCGTGGGCGCTGCGCTGGCCGACGGACCACGCAGCCGCCGCGACCTCGAACCGCTCGTGCCGCCGCGAATGATCGAAGGGGTGCATCTCTGGCTCGACATCGTGCGGGTGCCACCGGGCGGCACGTGGGAGCGTCGTCGGGCCGACGTGTACGCCGACGCCCGGCAGTGGCTCGGTCCACCGCGCGTCGACCCCGACGACGCGATCGATCACGTCGTGCGGCGCTACCTCGGCGGTTTCGGACCGGCGACGGCGAAGGAGATCGCGTTGTGGGCCGGCTTATCGGTCGCCACCGTGCGAGCGTCACTGGACCGGCTGCC
>JAYUAM010000899.1:0-1105 GCA_043741295.1 Acidimicrobiia bacterium | reverse complement strand
GCGCTCGACGCCGAGCTCACCGCACGAGCGACCCGAATCGGCACCGGTGACGCGTTCGATATCGACGTGTTCACCGACGCCCGGCGTTGCCTCTCGATCATCGGCTACGCCACCCGACCGCTCCCCTTTCCCGCTCCGAGCGGCGGCGTCGAACGCCTCGCCGACGAGTTCGCCCGTCGAACCACCGATCGCTAGAGGGCGACGCCCGGGCCGGACCGCTGGCGCCACCGATCGGAACGGGACGTTCCCCGGTCAGCGGCGCACGACACCCAACGTGTCGTAGCGCCGCCCGAGCACCTCGTCGGTCGGTCCGCCCAGCCAATCGAGGGCCATCGCGTACAGCGAGCGCACGTCGATGTCGGGCGCGAGATCGCCGTCGTCGAGCTGAGCGAGATCGGCCCGTCCGAACACGCCGCCATTGACGGATGGCCCGACGACGAACTGCACACCGGCCTTGCCGTGATCGGTGCCGCCGCTGCCGTTCTCGTGCACGCGTCGCCCGAACTCCGACACCGTCATGAGCAGCACCCGATCGGCCTGACCGGCGGCGGTCACCTGCTCGAAGAAGGTCCGGACCCCAAGCGCGAGATCTCCGAGCAGCATCTTGTGCGTCTCGAGTTGACCGGCGTGGGTGTCGAAGCCGCCAGCCGTCACGTGCACGATGCGGGTCGGTGCGTGACCGGCAACGAGCTGCGCCGCGGTGGCCAACGACCGGGTGATCTCGCCGGCGGTCGGATCGTCGCTGGCCGCGGCCTCGGCGCCAGGCGCAACCGCCGGCAGCGTGGCGAACGTGCGAACGGCGGAGGCGGCCCGACCGATCGAGGCGCGGTACGCGGCCGCGAGCGGGTCGTCGCCCGGTGCCACGTTGGTCAGCTGATCGAGCAAGTGGGCATCGGCGCGACGGGGCGGACGGAACGCGAACGCCTGCGGCGACGCCACGATGGTCGGCCGCACACGTGTCCCGGTGAGCGCGGGCACGCCGGAGGCGAGGGCCACGGCACGGAGGGGATCGTCATCCGTCCCTGCGGTGGCGTCGAGCCACCGACCGAGCCAACCGGTGGTCGATGACTGGCCCGGCGTGGCCGACCACCAGTCGTCGAGCGCG